>CAILKW010000463.1 GCA_903834845.1 uncultured Bacteroidia bacterium
AGACCATTCGAGCAGATTTTCGAGTAAATTGAAAATATTACGAGATGAACGGCTCAATGTTAAAGTAATATCCTTAATTTCTTCCGGCGTAAAATCCTGATTATCATCCGACAATAATTCTGTTAACCGCATGAATCCACCTAAAGGGCTCCGAAGGTCATGGGCAATGATAGAGAAAAACTTGTCCTTTTCAGCGTTAATCTTTTGAAGCTCAATATTTTTAAGTTTTATTTCTTTCTCAGCCTGTATGCGTTCTGTAATATCACGACCGATACCTACCAAACCAATTATCCTATCATCCCTGTCACGTAACGGAATTTTAGAAGAGAGCAACCACCTTTGTTGTCCTTTATCGTCGAATAAAAATTCTTCTCTGTTCAGTACCGGAATCCCAGTTTTTATAACCATTTGATCGTCAGCAAAAAACTTTTCTGCAAGTTCAGCCGGGTAAATATCAAAATCATCCTTGCCTAATAATTCATCCTCCGATTTGACTCCTGCATATTTTAATTCGGTTAAATTGGCAAGTGTCTTTCGAAAGTTAATGTCCTTAGAGTAGATTGAGTCGGGAATATAATCAATAAGAGTGCGCAAAAGCAGTCGTTCATTTTGGAGCTTTTCTTCAGCCTGCTTACGTTCGTTAATATCTCTTATAGCGCCAACAATGTAGCTTGGTTTTCCATAAGAATCGAAAATTAAACGTGCGTTTACAGAAACTAATCGTCCCTCACCTGCTTTTGTCTTTAGTTTTAATTCATAATCCCTTAATTCACCATTATTCATAATTTTGTCAATCAGAGCATGCCGATCTTCAGGATTAAAATACAAGATATTAACAGATTTACCGATTATTTCTACATTGTTATATTCAGAAAAATGTTTAAAAGACGGGCTTAATTCGATAACAATCCCTGTGGGGTCGGTTTGAAAAAAAACTTCCTGTACATTTTCGAAAATCAAACGGTATTTTTCCTCACTTTTTCGGAGTGCCTCCTCTGTAAGCTTCAGTTTATTAATGTCGTATGAGAGGGAGCGATTTCTGATTTTGGTTTTAAATAAATAAAGAAGTGCAAAAAACAACAAAACGATCAAAACGGATGATTCAGTCAATTCGTACAATAAACGATTATTCCATGAACTTACACTAAAATCCATGCCATAAACTGCAATAATTTTATTTGTTGAATTGTCCCTTATCGGAATAAGTACACTGATCCATTTTCCCAACTTATCAGATATTGGTTCCGTAATACAATCTTTTCCATCCTTAAAGATTTGTTTATATGGCACATTGGCTTCAAGACATTCCTGCCCCGGAGGCGAATATTCTTTTGAGTCCACAGGCTCTGAATCAGCAAAAAAATATATTTTACCATTTAGTTGAGTGTATAAGTAGGCAAATCTTGCTGTTGAATTGATACGAATTACTTCTTTTAAAGTATTTTTTATCAATTGATATTGAGGTTTTTCAATATCTGATGGTTTGGCTTCTAATTTTTTCAAATCCTCCTTATGTATAACCGCTGCTATTGAACGGGCAATTTGTATTACCTGTTCCGACTGCTCAGCACTGATTATTAGCCATGTATATCGGAAATACATCGCGCTAAAACCCATGATCAAAATCAAAACTACACTTTGTATCGTTTTTTTATTGAAGTCATAATTTTTCATAAACAGCAATTATTACGAGCATTATTCAAGTCTCAAATATACCATTTTTAATAAAACCCTCAAGGTTTTTAAAACCTTGAGGGTTTAAATATCTTGAAAGGTCTAAAACCTTGAGGGTTTAAATATCTTGAAAGGTTTAAAACCTTGAGAGTTTAAATATCTTGAAAGGTTTAAAACCTTAAGGGCTTAAATCTGGTTTAAGGTTTCTATTTAGTTCCAATAAACCAAGCCACATTTCAAATTAAATCTCATTTTCAGTATTTAAATGAATATTTTAAAATTAAGTTGAACATCAACCATTACTTTATTGCGCCCTGTCAGGTCTTTCGCACACTGACAGAATGAGTTCTCAATTCAGCTTTTCAACCAGCTTAAGCTTAATAATTCTTCTTCTCCCTTGAAATAATCATTAGCTAAACTCTGTACAGTGTTCTCTGAAACAAGCTTATTAATTGAATCTCTGATTGGGGCATATTGACTATGCAGCGGACATGGGTGATTCCCATCACAATTTTTTAATCCAAATCCACATCCACAGTATTTTTTCTCCCCCTCAATAGCAAGAATAACAGTTTTTAAGGCAATATCCGGCTTGTTCCCATCAAAAAAAAATCCGCCCCCTTTCCCCTTAAGCGATAACAAAAAACCTTGTTTTACAAGCCGTTGCATGATTTTACCAGTATAAAAGGTTGGAGCATCAATCTCTTGTGCTATCTCCAGAATTCCGGGTTTAAATCCTTTTAGATTCTGAACCTGAACATATACCAACCCACGAAGCGCGTACTCTGTCTCTTTGTTGAACACGTTATTTCCTCCATTTTAAATTTGGTTCAAAAATAAAAAAAAATATTAAAAATATTAAAAGACCTTTTTGTCTTTTAATAAAATTTACCTAATATTGCACCGAATTTAATTAACAACTATATAATAATGAATACAAAAAAGCTTTGGATTAGTTTTATTCTGGTAATGACCATTTCATTTGGAGTCCTAATCTACTTTGGTCGAGAGATTTATCGTCAGGCACCTCCGATTCCCGACAAGGTAATTACTGTTGGTGGGGAAATTTTATTTACAGGTCAAGACATCAAAGATGGTCAGAATGTGTGGCAATCGCTTGGTGGTCAGGAAATTGGAACAGTATGGGGTCATGGAGCTTATCAGGCACCCGACTGGAGTGCCGACTGGTTGCATAAAGAGGCTACTTTCATGCTAAACAAATTTGCTCTTGAGTCTGACAATCTCCCTTACGATAAGGTGAACCGCCAACGTCAGGCAGCTCTGAAAATACGTTTGCAGGAGGAACTTAGGAACAATAGCTATCAAAATGAGACAAATACACTTATTGTTTCAGAGTTAAGAGCAGCAGCTATTGCAGACAACACAAAATTTTACGGAGGATTATTCACAAATAATCCAGAACTTGCTAACCTTCGCGATGCTTATAGCCTTCCCGAAAATTCACTTAAAGATCCTGAGCGGGTTCGTAAATTGAACGCATTTTTCTTCTGGATTTCATGGGCCTGCGTAACCGATAGGCCTGGCCAGACAATCACCTACACCAACAATTGGCCTGCAGAAGAACTTGTAGGCAACCGTCCGACAGCAGAACTTATTCTTTGGACTGGGTTCAGTGTAATAATGTTATTGGCAGGCATCGGCTTGATGGTGTGGTATTATGCAAAAAAAAGGGATGAAAAGGATGATATATTTCCTATTGCCAATCCTCAATTGAAAGCAACACAAACAGCATCGCAAAAAGCTACCTTAAAATATTTCTGGATTGTTTCGCTGTTACTTCTTGTACAAGTAATTATGGGTGTGATAACTGCACATTACGGAGTTGAAGGACACGCTTTTTATGGTATTCCTCTGGGTGACTGGCTTCCGTATTCCATATCACGTACATGGCATGTTCAAATAGCTATTTTCTGGATTGCAACTTCATGGCTCGCCACAGGTTTATACTATGCTCCGGCTATTTCGGGACACGAACCACGTTTTCAGCGGTTAGGCGTTAATTTTTTGTTTTTCGCACTTCTCGTTATTGTTGTAGGATCATTAGCAGGACAATGGATGGGTGTAATGCAAAAACTGGGATTTATCCAAAACTTCTGGCTTGGGCATCAGGGCTATGAATACGTTGATCTTGGCCGTTTTTGGCAGATATTCCTTTTTGTGGGACTAATAATCTGGCTTTTATTGATGGGTCGTGCTATCTGGCCTGCCCTGAAACAAAAGACAGATAACCGGAATCTGCTCGTAATGTTCCTGATTTCTACAATTGCCATTGCTGCTTTCTACGGTGCCGGGCTTATGTGGGGTCGTCAAACAAATTTAGCTGTTGCCGAATACTGGCGCTGGTGGGTAGTTCATCTTTGGGTTGAAGGATTTTTCGAAGTTTTTGCAGCTGTAATCACCGCTTTTCTTTTTGTCAGGCTTCAAATTATCAAAGCAGTGACAGCTACTTCCGCTGTTCTTTTCTCAACCGTAGTATTTCTGGCTGGAGGGATTCTGGGAACTTTCCATCATCTTTACTTCACAGGAACACCAACTGCCATAATGGCACTGGGAGCAACTTTCAGCGCATTAGAAGTTGTACCTCTTGTTTTAATGGGATTTGAAGCTTACGATAATCTGAAAATAACAAAGATGGCCGAGTGGACAAAAGCCTACAAATGGCCTATCTACTGTTTTATCGCTGTTGCTTTTTGGAATCTGGTAGGAGCCGGTATCTTTGGATTCCTGATAAACCCACCAATTGCTCTATATTACATGCAAGGATTGAATACAACAGCAGTTCATGGACATACTGCGCTTTTCGGAGTTTATGGAATGCTCGGTATTGGTCTTATGTTATTTGTTTTGCGCGACATGGATAAAACTGTAATCTGGAAAGACAGATATATTAAATTTGCCTTTTGGTCTATCAATATAGGACTGGCTGCAATGGTTTTATTCAGTGTTCTTCCAATTGGTCTCGCTCAAACAGTTGCAAGTGTAAGGGAAGGACTGTGGTTTGCCCGCTCTGCAGAGTTTATGCAACAGCCCACAATGGTAACATTAAAATGGATGCGTGTTGTTGGGGATACTATATTTGCTGCTGGCACAGTATCATTAGTTTGGTTTATTTTTGGTCTCAAAGGTGGCTGGAGCCACAAAAAAGAATAAAAAACATTAGAATTTTATACATCAGGAATTAATACTCGCGTTGCCGATTGCCAGTTAATTCAGTCCAAAATAGTGATCATCAGTTAGGTCTGACGTTTCAAAACTTTCGCGCTCCATGGTAAATGAACCACCTGTTCCCTCGGCATCGCGGCTATTTCCTGAAATCTTCCCGTTGGGTAATATTTCCCCTTCCCATGTATCAAGTTCATAGATAATGTCTTCGTCACTAAACAGAATTTCGCATGAGTGTGATTTCAGGTTAACTTTTGTACCATTAATCCGACCCGCAATTTCCTGTTTTACGATAAATGTCTCTTCACCTTCAATTTGCTCCGAGAAACGCAGAACCCCCTTGAGATGATTTCCTTTTTGGTTAAGTTCAGCGTAACCACTGTCTTTACCAAATCCAAAATCTTCCTGAAATCGCCAACGTCCTGTAAGATTTATTTTCTCGGTCATATTATAAAAATTTGCATTTGTAAAAATAGAGATTTTCCTCAAAACTTATGCCGAAAAATTTCAATTATCAAAAGTATTTTAATAATGATATTTTTAAACTTTTAAATAGCAGAGGCCATCTTTAAGGGATGGCCTCTTTATTGAGAAATCGGTGTTCCCGATTATTTCACATAGGAAGCGGCATTAAGAAAATCAAAACTTTTCTGAACACTTACAAATGGCTCAAAATCATATCTTTCAACCTCCACAATACACAATTTAGTTCCAGCTTTGTCTTTGTTTTCATAAATTGGTTTAAAATCTATCAAACCGCTTGCACCAATCTCTTTTTCGTCTTTTATATGCAAAATCTCGAATCTTTTGGGATATTTGTTAAAATAGTCAACAGCAGTCTGTCCACCTTTGTAAATCCAGTAAACATCAAGTTCGAACATTACTTTTTTAGGATTGGTGTTTTTAACCATATAATCATAAACTAAGTCTTCAGCATCAACAATCTTGGTAAACTCTTTATTATGATTGTGATAACCGAAGCGAATTCCTTGAGCATTACATTTCTCACCAACAGCATTAAAATACTCGCAGGTTTTTTTCAAAGCTTCAAGATTTTTATATGGATACTCTCCCATTGATGGTTTAACGATATATGTACAACCCGCCTTTTTGTGAGCTTCGATACATTTATCCCACCAGATCATTGCAGCATCCCACGAAGCCTGATCGCCAGTGTAATTTGTTCCGGTATGTGAACTTACAAATTTCATCCCATTAGCCTTCAGCAATGCCTTAAAGGCTTCGGGTTCCATTCCATAAAATTTGCCATTATCAAAACTGGCTGCCTCCACAAAAGTATATCCGATTTTTCCCAGCTTTTCAATCGTCCCTTTTACATCTTTTTTCAGATCATCACGAAGTGAATAGAGCTGAAGTCCGATGTTTTTCTTCCCTTTGGCTAGAGATGTCTGCAACGATCCGCCAATGATAACTGCAACTAATACCATAACTACCAATAATTTAAATGAATTTGTTTTCATGCAATTTTTCTAATTTTTAATAAATATTACGAATGTATAATAAAATAAAAGTGAATAGGGCAAATTTACTATTTATTTACTAAGTTTAAACCTTGGTTTAAGACAAGAAAACTCTTTTTGTAAACTGCTCTGATTCTAAAGATTATTGATTAAAAAATATAAAATGCTGCTGATTTGTACAAGACAATTTAAAGTTGATTAGATAACTAATAATGAAAATATAATGAAGAACGATAGACTGGCATGGTTTGGATTAAGTGGGTTAATGACTGTATCGTCAATTCAGGCTAACGAGCCGGGTAAGAAAAATATTCGAAAAAGTCAGCCTCCCAATGTTGTATTAATTTTGGCTGACGACATGGGTTATGGAGACCTAAACTGTTATGGTGCAACACGATATACTACACCAAACCTCGATAAACTTGCCAAAAATGGTGTAAGATTCACGAATTTTTATGTTTCTCAAGCTGTTTGCAGTGCTTCGCGGGCAGCCCTTATGACGGGTTGCTATTCGAACAGGGTAGGAATTGCCGGAGCGTTGTTCCCTAATTCTCTTGTCGGATTAAACCCAAACGAAGAAACCATTGCTGAAGTGCTTAAAAAAAGTGGTTACGTAAGTGGTATATTCGGGAAATGGCATTTGGGATACCAACGTGAGTTTTTGCCATTACAGCAGGGTTTTGAAGAATATCTGGGTTTGCCCTATTCGAATGATATGTGGAAATACAATATTGACGGTTCGGCAGCAAATCCTGAAACAAATAAAAACAAAGCAAGTTATCCACCACTATCTTTGATTGATGGAAATGACCCTGTAAAAGAAATAGTTACAATGGACGATCAGGCACAGCTGACCACGAAATATACCGAACGTGCCGTTTCATTTATCGAAAAGCACAAAAAAGCACCTTTCTTCATATATATTCCACATTCAATGCCACATATTCCGATAGCAGCATCCAACAAATTTAAGGGAAAGAGTGAACAAGGCCTTTATGGCGATGTGTTAATGGAAATAGACTGGTCTGTGGGCCAGATTATTGAAGCACTCGAAAAAAATGGTCTTACGGAAAATACTTTGGTTATTTTTACTTCCGACAACGGCCCCTGGCTGAATTATGGCAATCATGGAGGTTCAGCTGGCGGATTACGTGAAGGAAAAGGGACAAGTTGGGAAGGTGGTCAGCGTGTTCCATGTATAATGAAATGGCCCGGGCGTATTCCCGATGGTTTAGTCTGCAATAAAATCGCAGCTACAATTGATATTTTGCCTACTCTGGCCAATATTTCAGGATCTCAGCTCCCAACCAACAAAATTGATGGTGTCAATATACTTCCTCTTATGATTGGCGATCAAAATGCTAATCCTCGTGAGGTGTTTTTATATTACTATAATGCAAACTGTTTGGAAGGCGTACGAAAAAATCAATGGAAACTTGTATTACCGCACAAATCACAAACTTACGAAGGATTTGCTCCGGGAAAAGATGGTGTTGGCGGAAAAACAGGAAATGTTAAAGTAGAATCAGCTCTTTATGATCTTCGCCGCGATCCTGGAGAAAGATATGATGTTAAAGAGTATTATCCTGAAGTTGTTACAGAGCTTTCAAAAATTGCCGATGAAGCACGACATGATCTTGGTGATGGTATTATGAATATCAAAGGAGAAAATGTCAGAGAGCCAGGAAGAATTAAATCACAATAGTTATTAAATTGATGTATTAAAAAATTTATCCGACGATTAACTAAAATATTCGATTGTGATCTATTTCATATCATATATTTGCAATATATTTGCAAATATTAATGTCTAATTCATTTTATTTATGCTTTTATCATTAAAAATTGAAAATTTTCGGTCAATAAAAGAGCCGTTATTGCTAAACTTTACAACTGAAAAACGTTTGCAGGAAGGTTATTTACCATACAACGCCTTTAGAGTAAATGAAGTTGAATTGTTACACAGTTTGGTTATTTACGGGAGAAATGCAGCAGGGAAGAGTAATGTCATTATGGCCTTTAAAGCAATTTTGTACCTGATTGAAAATTCAGACACATATAAACTTGACAAAATATTAGATGTTTATGAACCTTTTTTGTTCGACAATAAATGCAAAAAATCACCAGTCAAATTTGAAGTAGAATTCTTAGGGCTTGAAAGCAGAATTGCCTATAAATTTATTCTTGAATATAATGCAACTGAAATTACGAGAGAAGCTTTGTACTTTTACCCGGAAGGTGTAATGTCAAAATTATATGATAGAAATACAGATTTAATAACTTATGGAATTTACTATAAAGGTTCAAAAAAATCCATAGAAGATGATCTTTTAAAAAATCAATTGTATTTGTCAAAATCATCAAGAAATAAAGTAAAGTACCTTGATGAAGTTTATCTGTTTTTTAAGAAATTTCTCCAAATTTCCACAGTCCACGATACAGAATACGATGCAACTATAATTAATAGTTTTGCCAAATTGTCCTTGGAAGATTCAAAATTGAAATCTAATCTACTCGAACTTTTAAAAGCTGCCGATACTAATATTCAAGATTTCAGAATTACTGAAAACGAGAAGAATTTTAAATTCCCGGATAATTTTCCGGATAAAGCAAGACAAGATATACTTGCTAAATTTAAATATAATATATTAACAACACATCCACTTTTTGAAAATGGGATAGAAATTGGGGAAGAACAAATAGAACTTGAAAACGAATCATTCGGAACTAAAAAGTTTCTGGCAGTAGGGAGTTTAATATTGGAAACATTGGGTTACGGTGGAGTTATTATTATAGATGAATTAGATAAAGGATTGCATCCTCTTCTTACAAAACTCCTTCTAAGTTTATTTAACAGCAACACCAACAATCCCAAAAATGCTCAATTAGTTTTTGCTACCCATGATAGTGCATTGTTGGATAGTGATATTTTGAGACGTGATCAAATATGTTTTGTTGAAAAGGATTTTGAAGGAGGCAGTTTTTTATATAAACTAAGTGATATAAAAGGAGTTAGAAAAGATATACCCATTGACAGGTGGTATTTAAGCGGTCGTTTCAAAGCAATACCTGTAACAGGTGAAATAAATCTTAATTTTTAGGTCAATGATCAGCATATCAAAGAGGATTTTAATATTTTGTGAGGATGAAAAATCATCCAAAATATATTTTCAATCTTTTAAAAAAGACGAAAAGTTGAAACGTGATTTGTCATCTGTTGATATTCAGGTTATTCATCCTAAAAATCATGATCCGGTTGGTCTTGTTACAAAAGCTAAAGAAATGCAAACCAAAGCACGTAAAGATAGAAATCCTTATGATGAAATCTGGATTGTAATGGACAGGGATGGGCATGTTAACATTGATCAAGCACTTAATACTGCTGAGGCAAACAAGATTCAAGTTGCACTTTCGGTAATTTGCTTTGAATATTGGGTATTATTACATTTTGAGCAAACAACAAGATCGTTTAAGAAATGTGACGATTTAATAAGTTACATTAAAAAAAATCATTTTGAGAAATACCAAAAATCCAGTTGCTGTTATCAGGATTTAAAAGACAAAATGCATACCGCAATTAATAATGGGTTATGGCTTGATAAACAATTAAAAAATGATTTTGACCGAGGTATAAAGAATTATGATATGGCTTCATATACAAATATTCATAAATTAGTTGCAAAACTGATAAATCCGAAGTACCATTGGTAAATAGACTACAATCACTTGATATACTGTTATATTTCAAATTATAATAATAACTATTTAAATACAAAAAAATAAAAAGAGAATGAACAATATCAAAATGCTGGCATCTTTAGGGTTCTGTTCGGCAGGGCTGATTTCGGAATGTTACGGACTTGCACCTGAGCAGAAACGTCCGAATATTCTTTATATTATGAGCGATGACCATGCTTATCAGGCTATTAGTGCATACGGGACGGGATTGAATTCTACTCCTAACATTGATCGGATTGCAAAGGAGGGGGCGATATTCATGAAAGCTTATGTTACTAACTCCATTTGTGCTCCAAGCAGGGCAGTAATGCTGACAGGGAAATACAGCCATATCAATGGCAAGATTGATAATGTACGCCCTTACGATTGGAATCAAATTAACTTTCCAAAAATTTTACAGCAAAACGGTTATCAGACTGCCTTGATCGGAAAAATCCACCTCGATGGTATTCCTCAGGGTTTCGATTATGCGAACGTCCTCCCAGGTCAGGGGAATTATTACAATCCTGATTTTATAGAAAATGGCGTGAAAAAGAAATATAGTGGGTACGTTACAACTTTAACCACACAATTTGCCCTCGACTGGCTCGATAAAAAACGCGACAAATCGAAACCATTTTGCTTATTATATCATCAAAAAGCCCCTCATCGCAATTGGCTGGCAGAGGAAAAATATTTAAACCTTTATGAAGACCGTGATTTCCCTTTTCCGGAAAACTTCTTTGACGATTATTCAGGACGGGGAACTGCAGCTCATACTCAGGAAATGGGAATTGTGAAAGAAATGACTTGGGGTGGCGACATGAAATTTGAAAATGATCCATATACCGGTAAACCAACCAACTTTGTTCAGGATATTAAGAGAATGGACGAACAACAACGGAAAGCCTGGCAAGCTGCATATAATACAAGAAATGAAGAGTTTATTAAGAATAAACCCGAAGGGAAAGACCTCGCTAAATGGAAATATCAACGCTACATTCGCGATTATCTAAAATGTATCCAGTCTGTTGACGATGGTGTGGGCGAAGTTCTCGATTATTTGGATAAAAATGGTATGGCTGAAAATACAATAGTTGTTTATACCTCCGATCAGGGTTTTTATCTGGGCGAACACGGATGGTTCGACAAGCGTTTTATGTACGAAGAATCGTTTCGCACTCCGTTGGTTATCAGATATCCTAAAGAGATTAAACCTGGAACAGTCATAAATCAAATGGTGCAGAATCTTGATTTCGCACCTACATTTTTAAACTATGCCGGCGTAAAGCCGCAAAAGGAGATGCAGGGGGAATCGTTTAGACAGCTACTAAATGGCAAATCTTTGAAATGGAGAGATGCCATCTATTACCATTACTACGAATATCCCGGCGTTCATGCGGCTAAACGTCATTATGGCGTTAGAACAGACCGATATAAACTTATCCATTTTTATTACGATGTTGACGAATGGGAATTGTACGATCTTGAAAAAGACCCTCACGAAATGAAAAGCGTTTACGATGATCCTTCCTATTCGGGAATAAGAGCTGAATTGCACCAAAAACTTAACGACCTCAGGGTGAAATATAAAGATACTGATGAGGTAACAAAATCTTTTTTACCCGAAAAGAAAAATTAATAAATATGATTAAGTGTTTAAATACGTGTTTGTGAATTCGAAATATTAATCAATAATTATCATTTTATGAAAAGAGCCAAAAGTTATTTGAGGTTAATTACCCTCCTTATGTTAGTAAATGGGTTAGCATTTTCGGCAATACCTAAAAAGGAGGTGAAGCAGTTAGTTTGTGAATACAAAACAAATCCTCTCGGGATTGATGTTGCAAAACCCCGTTTGAGCTGGCAACTAATCTCAACTGAGAATGATGTAATGCAAACGGCTTATGAAATCAGAGTTGCTGATTCGCCTGCCAGACTAAATTCCGGTAAACTGATATGGACAACTGGTAAAGTGAGTGGTTCACAATCAGTTGGCATAGTTTACGATGGTCCGGCTTTACTTTCAATGCAGCAACTCTATTGGCAGGTTCGAGTTTGGGACAACAAGAATAAAGCTACTGCCTGGAGTACACCTGCATCTTGGGAAATGGGAATTTTGAAACCTACCGACTGGAAAGCAACATGGATTTCGAATGGTGAAGACAAAGAGCTGAAAGGTTCAAAGCCCGCCCAATACTTCAGAAAAGAGTTTCCTGTTGCCAAAAAAGTTAAAACAGCACGTGTTTATGTAACCTCGCTTGGTTTGTACCAACTACACCTCAACGGAGCAAAAGTATCCTCCGATCTTTTCACCCCAGGCTGGACCAGCTATAATAAACGTTTGCAATACCAGACTTACGATGTAACTTCGATGATAAAAAGTCAGAATGTAATTGGAGTTATTTTGGGTGACGGCTGGTTTCGCGGAAACCTCGGCTGGTCTAAAAAAGGTGCTTATTATGGAAAACAGTTGGCAACAATCCTTCAGTTGCAAATTACCTACACTGATGGCACTGTTGAATCGATTTGCTCTGATAAAAGCTGGAAATTTTCAACAAACGGGCCAATTGTTGAATCTGATATCTACAATGGCGAACTTTATGATGCCCGACTTGAACTTACCGGCTGGAATCAGGCTGGATACGACATGAGTAAATGGAGCAATGTATTGATTTTCAACCAATCGAATAATATTCTTATTGCTCCTCAAGGAGTTCCGGTAAAGGCTATTCAGGAAATAACACCGATAAAAATATTTAACACTCCAAAAGGCGAAACCGTGTTCGACATGGGACAAAACATGGTTGGATGGGTGAGATTAAAAGTATCAGGGAAAAAAGGAGATAGGGTCGTCCTGAAATTTGCTGAAGTACTCGACAAGGCAGGCAACTTTTACACAGACAATCTTCGTGGGGCCAAATGCACAGATACTTACATTCTTAAAGGTGAAGGTACAGAGATATATGAACCTAATTTTACTTTTCATGGTTTCAGGTTTGTTAAAATTGAAGGCACGGCTGCTACTCCAACTCTTGATCAAATAACAGGGGTTGTAATCCATTCTGATATGAAACCTACCGGAATATTCAGTTGTTCAGATACTTTGATAAATAAGCTTCAACACAATATTCAATGGGGACAGAAGGGTAATTTCCTTGATGTTCCTACCGATTGTCCGCAACGCGATGAACGTCTTGGCTGGACCGGAGATGCTCAGGTTTTTAGTATGACAGCTGCTTTTAATTTCGATGTTGCTGCCTTTTATACCAAATGGATGGGCGATTTTACTGCAGATCAGTCACCTGAAGGGAGAGTTCCTCATGTAATTCCTGATGTTTTGAACAGGGAAGGGGGGGCAACAGCCTGGGCTGATGCTTCAATTATTGTACCATGGACAGTTTATCTCTCTTACGGTGATGTGCGTATTCTTGAAACGCAATATCCAAGCATGAAAGCATGGGTTGGTTATATGACAAGCAGGGCAGGTGCAAAAAATCTTTGGATTGGTGATGCTCATTTTGGCGATTGGCTTGCATTTGCAACCACTCGTTCCGACTACCCGGGTGCTACTACCGAAAAAGATTTAATCGCCACCGCATATTATTGTTATTCAACTACCTTACTTGCCAAAATTGCCACCATAATCGGGAAAAAAGAGGATGCAGAAAAATATCAAAAATTAGCCGCTGAAATCAAAGAGGCTTTTAACCGGGAATTTGTTACGGCTAGCGGACGATTAGTATCACACACACAGACAGCTTACGCACTGGCACTTGCCTTTGACCTGCTTCCAAAAAACTTAGTACCAAAAGCAGCAGAATACTTTGCAGGTGATGTTCAAAAATTCGGACACCTGACCACAGGTTTTGTCGGAACACCGTTGTTGTGTAAAACTCTTTCAGCAATAGGACGTGACGATCTGGCCTTTATGTTGTTGAATAATAAGAAATACCCTTCATGGTTGTACCCGGTATTACAGGGAGCTACCACAATATGGGAGCGTTGGGATGGACAGAAACCTGACGGTACTTTTCAAGATGTTGGGATGAACAGCTTCAACCATTATGCTTATGGTGCAATAGGCGAATGGCTTTACCGACACGTTGCCGGTATTGATATTAACACTAACCATCCCGGATACAAACATATTTTGCTGGCACCTCATCCGGGTGGCGGACTTAAAAATGCAACCGCCGAATTTTTAACCCTTTACGGAAAGGTTAGTTCTTCATGGAAATTTGAAAATGATGTATTTGTTTATGAAGTTGTGGTTCCTGCCAATACAACAGCCACTATTACTCTGCCTTATGCTAAAGCAGAACAGGTTACGCAGGACGGAATGCCTGTTAAAGCAGGATCTACTCAAAACAATAACGATCTTCAACTAAATGTAGGTTCTGGGAAATACTTGTTCAAGTATCCGGCTCAGGCACTTGCAGCTGCTACTGCAGAAAAGAAAAAATAAAAGATTATAAGAATAAAAGGCTGCAAAACAGCCTTTTATTCTTATTCAAAGTATTTGAATGTAGGGGTTTTATTTCGGCATCTAAAGTTGTTGCCAAACAATTTCCTTGTTTGTTAGACATAAAGGAATGTTAAAAAACACTCCCGAACTCTGGTAATGAAAGACTAAAAATCAACATAGTTCCTTTATCATCACAACCCAAGTGTAAAGAAAAAAGTTGCTCCTTTTCCAACTTCAGACTCGGCCCAAATCTGGCCGCCATGTTTTTCAACAATTCTTTGAACTGTTGAAAGACCAACACCTGTACCTTTAAATTCGTTAGCAGCATGAAGCCTTTGAAATGGCTGGAATAACTTGTGCGCCAGATTCATATCAAAACCGGCTCCGTTGTCATGCACATAGAATAGGTCTTGTCCGTAATAATCTTTTTTACCGAAAGAAATTTCAGCATCAGCTTTTAGTCCCGAGTATTTAAAGGCATTGCCTAAAAGGTTGTCGAGTACAACCTGAATCATTTTGGGATCGGCTTTTGCATGAAGATTTTGGGCAATTTCAACCTTTACTTTTCTACTTTGATCTCTTTGTAAGATGTTCTGCATCACCTGCGTAGCAATTTGAGTCAGATCAACGGGTTCCTGCTCTATTTCAACCAGTCCTGATTGAGAAAATTGAAGTAAATCCTGTATTAAACTCGACATTGACCAGGCGGAATCCTTGATAATTTCTAAAAATTGTTTTGAATCCTCACTAATATTGTATGCATTATCTGCCAATAACAAATCTGAAAAACCAATTATTCCATTTAAAGGCGATTTTAAATCGTGTGAAACTGTTCGTGAAAAAGCCTCCAGATCTTGATTTGCCTGTTTCAGATTTTCATTAGCTTTTTCCAATTGAGATTTGATGGCTGTCAACTCATCATTTCGTTGAATAGCT
>CAILKW010000464.1 GCA_903834845.1 uncultured Bacteroidia bacterium
AGAAAAAACTGAATATTTCTGAGGTGGCCTACGCCGTGGGCTTCAAAGATTTGTCGCATTTCCGTAAATGCTTTAAGCAGGAGTTTGGAATGAGTGCTACGGAATATGTTGATAAAAATATTGCCGAATAGAGGGACTTGCGAAAGGTGTAATAACGATTTTATAGTTTTTTACCTTCCTTGTGTGAATTAATATTATATCTTTCTGTTTTATAAAGTGTTAGGATACTTTCAAGTCCTTTAAATCCTCATATTTAAGGTCTTTGTTTATGAATTTAATAAATTTATCCAAATGTTCCTTTAACCATTCTGGGTTATTGCCTTCGTATAAACGAATTTCCCAACTATATCTGTAAGCAAATCTTGGTCTATAATCCCATTTAATATCTGATACCGCTTGGCAATGATAGAACATATTTACAATCCGGCGAATTACTTCGCCATATGTTTCTGCATTTGATAATCCGAATAATTCAATATCAGATTTTGGTGATTTTAAGGGCGTCTTATAAACCCTAAAATTCAATTCATTAACTCCTTTGTCGCTATTGCACACGCTACACAAGGTTTGAGAATTGTTAATACTTGTTTCGCCTCCAAATTTAAAGGGTACGATATGGTCCACCTCAAATTTAACTCTTCTGCCCTTCTCTTTCTTTTTACCGCAGCATAAGCAAGTATAATGATCCCGTTGAAAAACTTGTTCTTTTTCCTGTTCCGTCAATTCACGTTGAGGAAGAACTGTATTAATTATTGTTTCAGCTTTAAAAGTTGGAAAACTGCCATATTTAACAAGATGAAAAATCCGGTTACGTTCTGCATCAAATGCCGTTTTAAACCGCTCGTAACTCTTGTAAAATGCTTGCCATAAAGTGCTTGGGTTATTGTAAATATCAAAAAGCTTTTCCTGAACAATAAATTCATTAAATTGTAGCAGGTCCTTGGCGATTTGGCTTAAATCATGTTTATTCCTTTCATCAAAAGTATAAAAAAAAGGCTCTTTTTTAGATTGAGCAATATGTCGTGCGATTTTAATCAGGTCTAAATCTAATGTTTGGCTTAGATTATCGCTATCATCAAAATACTTTTTAATCCATATTTCGATCTGGCCCTGTGTAAATTTTTCATTAAGGTTATCATCTTCCCAGTCTGGATGAAGATTTTGAAGTATCTCAGAAATAAAAAGTTTAATCTTCTGTTGGCTTCTTTCAAATACTACTACGAATTCCTTAAACAAATTCGTTTCCTCGTCAACTGTAATTAAAACTTCTGTTTCATACCAACCTACGGGAATCATTTCAAGAAATGGAGCATCTGAGAATACTAAGCCACTATCAATTTTTCTTGAAAGATCCTCTACCAGTTTAATTGAAATATATTCAATCGGGTAGCGTCCTCTGGTTTTAGGTTCATCATTATCTTTTTCGCCCTTCCCTTCAGGTGACGCAAAATTTATGACTTTTTTCCAGTTATCTACAAAGAAAACTACGTTTGCAGTGTCTTTTGTTTGTCCTCCCCCGGCCCTTTTCCCGCGCAAAGCACGACCAATCATTTGAGTTAATAAAATTGAACTCGTAGTTTGTCGTGTTATAAATACAGTATTGATATCCGGAACGTCTGTACCTTCTGATAACATTCGGACATTGATTAGTACATTAATTTTATTGTCCTTAAAATCATGAAGAATCTTGGTATTTTCTGCACTCGTTTTACGATTACGTTCTGCTACATTTCCTGGGTTTGCATCTATGTGTGTATAAACCGCATCCACATTAAGCGAAATGCCACGTTCTTTGGCTTTTTTCATCATCGCTTCCTTGATATACACGCACTGAAACCATCTATCGGCAAAAATCAGAGTCTTTCCGTAAGTTTTATAATTTGAAAGATATTCATTGGCTATATAATCATTACGGCCACTATCTGAAGCTATTTTTTCAATTAAATATTCCGGTAAATCTTTATGTTGGCGAACTAAAGTATCATACAAAACATCATCAACCTCAATTTCGCCGCCAGTATTGCGCTGAATATACTCAGGGACTGCAAGAATATTTTGCTTAATGAGTTCTGACTTTTCAGCTTCAAAGATTATTTTGTCTTTAAATATTTCCCAAAGCCAGCCTCTGCGTCTTTCATCAGAGTACGTTGGTGTAGCTGTAAGGCCCAAAAAATAGCTGTTTGGAATTAATTGTTTAATTCCTTTATTTATTTTGCCTCCTCCGATAAGCAAGTTACGACAACCATAAGCAGGTGAGTGATGTGCCTCATCTAAAACAACAAACAACCGACTTTGGCCGCAAAGTTCAAGAAATTTTTCAAATGCTGTTTTGCGTTTTTCTCCATAACCGTCTAAAGCATCGTTTTCAAGGTTAGTAATTGCTGTTTGCGTAGTAATAATTAGAACATCATCAGTCGGCAATATTTGTGATGCTCTTGAATGTGCAGGGTCGCTTGATACCAAACGCATATTTATTGATTTCCTCTGTGGGTGTGTTTCCAATAGGTTTGCTGTAAATGTATCATAGGCCTGCACAAGTAAATGACCGGTGTGAGCCAACCAAAGAACTTTTATGTTTTTAGTTAAAACGTTTCTACAAATCCATCGAATTGATGTAAACGTTTTACCTGCTCCGGTAGGTAAAACTAAAATCCCTGCTTTATGCTCTTGATCTGAAAATCTGTATAAAGCAGACATCTTTTCAAATGAATCTCTCTGGTGTTCAAAAGGACTTTTCGAAATATAGTTTGGATTGTCTTTTCTGAGTTTCTCTAAATCAAACGAATCGTACATAATATGTTGATATTGTAATTTATTTACTAAATTTTATCCTTTTGCATAAACCTCAATCTATTAAGGTTTTATGCGATTGTACACAACTTCCAATTTTTTTAAAAATTAAGTACAACAGGATTTTATTAATTACTGGATATTTCCAATTTTTCAATCTGATATTCATTTCAGCTTGAAGTAGCAAAGGTAAAATTTTAAATAACAGATACAATTTTTTCGAAAGACATTCACTTTGAAAACCACGCTTTTAAAGTTTTGGTATTGTTTGCATAAATATTTAAAGGCCATAGTTGTAGTTGCGAACAATACTACAGTTTTCCATTCTGAAAAAGAGAGGTGGCTTCGAAAGTTGGTGTAAAATTTAAGCAGTTATTTGCGGAACTAAAGCTTTTGCTATTATAGTTTGTCAGGAATATACGTCTGAAACGAGCCGCTCAGTTATTAGTTCAGAAAAAACTGAATATTTCTGAGGTGGCCTACGCCGTGGGCTTCAAAGATTTGTCGCATTTCCGTAAATGCTTTAAGCAGGAGTTTGGAATGA
>CAILKW010000465.1 GCA_903834845.1 uncultured Bacteroidia bacterium
AATATGACCCTATCAGTGTATTAAGAAATGAAATAGAATCATCTTACTTAAGTTATGGAGTTGCATATTATCCCTGGTTAAACACAAATGTTGTGTCTGCCAGTAAATTAGAAAAATATGATATTATTTCTAATTTCAAGATACCATATATGGATATTGATGAGAAAATAGTTAAAAAAATAACCTCAAAATTATCTTCTCTTCCGGCACCTTTAGCTGTTGATTCTACAGATTCCGAAAAGCGTAAATATAATTCCGCATTGTTATCGCTTCATAATAAATTGAAAAGGGTTAGTCCCAATTATAGTTTAATAATAAAAGCATTACTATTAAAAATAAATTGCTTACCAGCAACTTCAGCAGTAGCTGGTTGTATAGCTTTTATAGATTCAACAAAGGGGGTTTGGAAAGCACCTGCAAATATAGCACTAAAAGGTGTTCACTCTCCGGTTATAAATATTAGTAGCGAGTTACAAAGCAAGTTGAATGTGGACTCAAATACCGGAAAATCAGTTAATGCCATCAGACCTTTTACAGGTAATGGAGTTTTGATATGGGGTGCGCGTACATTAGATGGAAATAGTCAGGATTGGAGATATGTAAATGTCCGAAGAACACTTATTATGCTCGAACAGTCAATTAAATTAGCAGTAAAGAGTTATGTTTTTGCAGCTAATGATGCAAACACCTGGATTAATCTAAAGAGTGAAATAGAGAATTTTTTAACAGGTATTTGGAAACAAGGAGGTTTAGCAGGTTCAAAACCGGAAGAAGCTTTTTGCGTAATGGTGGGTTTAGGAAGTACAATGACCGCTCAAGATATTCTGGATGGTTATTTAAATTTAGTCGTATTGGTGGCAGCAACACGTCCTGCTGAGTTTATCGAAATCTCATTTAGGCAACAGTTACAGATATCATAATATTGAAAACCAATGATATAGGTTAAGTTTCGGCTGATCAAGTATGGTTAAAAAGCGAAGTTATAGCTTATATGGTGAACAGGAAGAAAGTAGCAAATATCAATCATTAAAAGAGAGTGCCTTAATTTACACTTTTGTAACTTGCATACAGCTTTATTTACAGAAGGTTGACTGTAACAGTTATCCTGAAGCAGACAACGGATTTGGAAAAATTGATTTTATTTCAATTTTTTTCTGAATAAGATTGTAATTAGAGTTATTATCCTTTTCTTTGTTTTCGCAAAATAAGAAATTTTAAACAACATTATAAACTGGAAAAGTGGAAAGTTTACAGAAAATAGCACGGTGCTCTTATGATTCGAGAGAAATGGACTATGTAAAATCTACAATTACTAACCATCGTCGGTTATGTTTACTATGAACTTATACATTATTTCATGAGTTAAAACAAGTAATAATATCAACAAATTATAATATACCATAATTAGAAATAATGAGAATATGATAAAAAAGTTAAATATTTTAGTTCTTATATTTTACTTACAGAACCTTGGCATTGCGCAAAATAGCATGGTTGACAGTTTGCAAAACCTATTAAATAACCGTAGTGTAAAAGATACTGCAAGAGTAAGTCTTTTGAATGATGTAGCCTATAAATTTAGTTTTATTGATATTGATAAAACACTGAAATATGCTAATGAAGCTGGTAAACTGTCCGATCAATTAAATTTTCCAATAGGGAAAGCGGAAAGCCTCAGATTAACCGGCATTTATTACGAGAGCAAATCAGAATTTTCAACGGCGTTGGAATACTTTCAAAGATCATTTGAAATTTTTGAAGTATGCAAACAAAAAATAAGTGCTGCAAAGTGTTTGAATAATATGGGAAATAGTTATTATTTTCAGGGGAATTATACCCAAGCTTTTGAGTTTTACCAAAAATCATTTGAAATATCAGAAGAACAGAACAATAGAAAAGGAATTTCGAGGGGTTTAAACAATTTGGCTATGATTTTTGTTTGCCAGGGTAATTATACCCAAGCTATTGAATACTATCAGAAAGCATTAATAGTTTTGGACGAAATTGGTGATAAAAATGGATATTCTAGTTGTTTGAATAATATTTCAAATATTTTCAAGGAGCAAGGTGATTATTTTCATGCCCTCGATTACTATCAAAAATCGTTGAAAATTTCAGAAGAATTATCTGATAAGAAAGGTATTTCGAGGACTTTGAATAATATAGCAAATATATATGGACCAGAATGATATGCCTAAGGCACTTGATTTCTATCAAAAAGCATTAAAAATATCGGAAGAATTAGTTGAGAAAACCCAAATTTCTGTAATTTTAAATAATATCGCTGATATATATTTTAATCAATCAAATTTCTCCCAATCCCTCGAATATTATAATAAAGCCTTGAAAATAAGTGAAGAAATTAATGATGCCTATGGAGTTTCAATCCGTTTACTAAATATTGGTGGTGTTTATTCAAAGTTGAATAAATTCCAACAAGCTTTGGATTATTACCAAAAATCGCTAATTATTAAAGAAAAAATGGGAGATAAAAAAGGAATTTGCGATTTATGGTTTCATATTGGCAATCTTAATCTGAAGCAAAAAAAATATGCTGATGCAAAGGGTTATATTATAAAAAGCCTGACCATTGCCGATGAACTAAAGTTATTAAATTTACAAAAAAATTTACACCAATTACTTTCTGAAATATATGTGGGAACAAATGATTATAAAAATGCTTTTGAACAACACAAACAATTCAAATTATTGAATGATAGTATTTTTAACAAACAAGACATAAAAAAAATAACGGGTTTAGAATACACGTACAAATACGAAAAAGAGAAGCAGGCAAAAGAATTGGAATATCAAAAGCAAGCTGCCGTAGAAGCCGCTGAAAAAAAACAACGCAATATTGTAATGTATTCTTTTATTGTGGGTTTTGTACTCATGTTTGTGCTTGTTCTAGTTATACTTCGATCATATCTGCACAAACGAAGAACGAATCGCTTACTAACTGAACAAAAAGAAGAAATCCTGTCTCAGGCCGAAGAATTAAAAACAACTAACGAAAAATTAGTTGAACTCGACCATTTTAAAGAAGGCATGACAGGAATGATTGTTCATGACCTGAAAAATCCTTTGAATGCAATTCTTGGTATTGCCAATACTGACGAAACAAAGCAAGCCGCAAAGCAAATGCTAAACATGGTTTTAAATATTTTGGATGTTCAAAAGCTTGAAGACGCAAAAATGAAAATTGAGTTTGTGGATTTTTCAATAAATTCATGCCTATTTGATGCTTTAAATCAAGTTAAATTATTGTATGAAAGAAAATCAATTACTGTTGAAAATTCTATTCCGAACAACCTTACTGTAAAAGGAGATGCCGAAATTGTCCAGCGTGTTTTTATCAATTTGTTAACCAATGCTATAAAATACACACCAAACAACGGAATTATTTGTTTTACAAACCCTCAAGGTTTTCAAAACCTTGAGGGTTTTGTTCGTGTGCAAATATCCGATAACGGACAGGGCATTACGTCAGATAAACTAAATTCAGTATTTGATAAATTTGTTCAGATAGATGCTAAAAAATCTGGCGGAATTCGGTCAACCGGTCTTGGATTAACTTTTTGTAAATTGGCTGTTGAAGCACATGGTGGTCAAATTGGTGTGGAATCGAAACTTGTAACCGGAAAATAACAATGTAGTGTTTTCGGAAAATAGCAATGTAGTACTTTCAGAAAATAGTGATGTATGATTTTGGGTTTGACGATTGCCCCCGGGGGCAATCGTCAAACCCAAAATACCAGAAATTTTGTTCATC
>CAILKW010000466.1 GCA_903834845.1 uncultured Bacteroidia bacterium
TGCGTTGGAGGATGTAATTGTTGTCGGATTTGGTACTCAAAAGAAAATGACGATGACTGGTGCTGTTAGCAAACTTAAGGGAGAGGCACTCCTTTCTACTCCGGTATCAAACATAACCAACAGTTTACAAGGAAAAGTTACAGGAGTAACCTCCATTCAGCAGAACGGTCAGCCAGGTTTGCAAAATGCAGATATTTTCATTCGTGGTCGTGCTACTTTTGGCGATGCCACAGCTATTGTGATTGTAGATGGTATTGAGCGTGCTGATTTTGGATCGATGGATCCAAACGAGATTGAATCGATGACCGTTCTGAAAGATGCCTCCTCGACTGCCATCTTCGGTATTCGTGGAGCAAATGGCGTATTGGTTATTACTACTAAACAAGGCAAAGAGATGAGACCCACCATAAGTTATTCTGGTAATGTGTCGGGGAATTTCTATCTTGATTTTCCCCCGCGATTAGATGCCTATGAAACAGCAAAGCTCCAGAATGTCGGTGCTCATAACAACGGTAAAAGTACGGGATGGAATTTCTATTGGTCGGATGTTGAACTTGAGCACTTTAAAAAACAGGATTTGCCTTACCAATATGCCAATGTGGACTGGATGAAAACGATTATCCGAAAATATAATATGCAGACTCAGCACAACCTTAATGTGCAAGGCGGGACAAAAAAGGTAAAATACTATATATCTGCCGGATACATGTACACTGGTGGTATATTGAAAGAATTTCCTTCTACGATTGGAATAAAAACCACAGATAGCTACAAAAAATATAATTTCCGCTCTAATCTTGATTTCGATGTTACCAGAGACCTACGCGTCAGTTTGAAAGTGGCAGGTATTATGGAAAATATCTATCAACCCAAACCTGGGGGAAACCTTGGTGGACTTTTCTATCAAATGTTAAATATTCCAAGTAACCGTTCATCAGTCTATACTCCGGATGGTCGTTATGCAGTAGGTTTTTTTACTCCTGGTCATATACCTAATAATCCAATCGCCGAAATCACTCAAACAGGTTATATGAATGGGCAAAAGAACAAGATAGAGACAAACCTGGATATTGATCTTAAATTGAATTGGTTGACTAAAGGACTAAGCTTCAAGACTCTCCTTTCTTACGATAACGCAATGAACTCCTCTCTGCAGCAAACAGCGGCCTATGCCGCTTACTATGTTGATCGTATATCAGGAACAATAATAAAATCTCCAAGTTATTTGGATGATACAGTACTGAGTGCCTTAGCTATAAATGATACCTGGGGTCCACGTGGGGGGTTATCATATAACCTGCAATCAGGCTTTGATTATTCCAGAGTATTTGGCAAACACAACCTCACTGGTTTGGTTCGTTTCACTCGTCGGTTGACAGAGATAAATAGTGCCGCTGATGCTCCTTATGTTTATCAGGGAGTAGTCTCGCGTATTACCTACAACTTCGACGACAGATATTTGGTAGAAGGTAGTATGTCTTACAACGGCTCTGAAAATTTCCCGCAAGGAAAGCGATATGGCATCTTCCCTTCCGGTTCGGTCGGATATATCCTCTCAAACGAAGCTTTCTTCAAGGAAAACATCTCTAAAATAAATTTTTTAAAAATCAGAGGATCATTGGGATTAGTGGGTAACGACAAATTCCCGGGAGGAACGGCACGTTACCTTTATTTGGATGAATATTCAGTATCGGCAGCTACTACAAATTGGGATCGGCCTAACGCCACACATCCCGGAAGTGCTTACTATTTCGGACAACCGAATGCTCCTTCCAAATACGAGGTGATGGCACACAGCCGGATTGGTAACCCTGATATTACATGGGAGACAGGATTGAAAGCCGATGTCGGAATTGAGATAGGATTTTTTAAAGATAAAATCAAATTGACCGCCGATTACTTTCACGAAAAACGGAGCGATATTTTGATGGATCCGCGGGGCAGACTGACTTCTTACGGAGAAGACTATCCCAAATTAAACAAGGGGATTGTTCAAAACCAAGGGTATGAGATTGAACTGAATATGCACGAAAAATTTGGAGAATTCACCCTGGGCCTGATGGCTTCAATATCTCACCAAGTCAACAAGGTGCTTGAAGCTGATGATCCGGCAGGAATTCCCGATTACTTAAAATTAGCTGGCAAAAGGGTTGGTCAGTATTTTGGTTTCGAGACTGCTGGCTTCTATAATTCACAACAGGAAGTGGATGACAGTAATAATAAGGTCGCTGGTGCCTGGCCAATAAATACGATGGCAAAAGTAGTGCCGGGAGATCTGAAGTTTATCGATTACAATAAGGATGGAATTATTAACTCGATGGATAAACACCCAATTCTGACCAGTAACCTGCCGGAGTATAACTATAGTTTTACCCCAACATTTTCCTATAGGAATTTCTCCCTTTTGATAATGTTCCAGGGAACAATGAAGTCAATGAGCGATTATCTGATGACCTATAACTATTTTGGGTTTATGCAGAATTCGTGGACCCCTGAAAATTTTGCAGCCGGAAAAACCATTGTATGGCCAGCCCTGCGTGACGACTGGAATGGTCCAAGTATTGCACCGGCTTATGCAAACGATTTTATTATTAAAGCGAACAATTACCTGAAACTTCGCAATTTCGAATTCTCTTATCAGGTACCTGTAACATTTACGAGAAAGCTATCCATGAGTGCTGTCCGTCTATCTATTTCAGGACAGAATTTGGCTACATGGAGTAGTTTTAAAGACTTTTACAATGTCGATCCAGAAGTCTATATTGGCGCAACGGGGGGGTCTCAAACAACCAAACGGGAGTATGCCTATCCATTGGCAAGAACAATCAACTTCGGTGTAAATGTTCAGTTTTAACCATTAAATGAAAATGAATATGAAAAATATAATTCTGTTTTTTGGGGTTATTGCCTTATCAATCCTTTCCAATTCGTGCAAAAAAGATTTTTTACAACGCGATGCCGGGGTAGCCATTGACATGGAAAAGATCTTTTCCGATCCAATATTAGCCGCAAAGTTCGGGGATGAGTCTTACAACTACCTCTGGAACGATTTTGTAACGATTAATGTAAACCCTCCGGGTAATGCAGTCTCCTCAGGCAACACTCGTGTAAATTGGTATTTCTCTGACGAATGTCTTGAGGCAAGAAATAACCAGTTGCAAGCTTTGTACATCATGAGAGGAATCTATTTAGAAGACAATACACTGAATCTGACCGGTAGCGATAAATATACAGAAATTGCAGGAAGCTGGCAGCGGGCTTATCAGGGTATTCGTAATACCTCACGGATGCTTGAAGAGATGGATAAAGTCCCATGGACTACTGAACAATCCCCCGATCGGATCAAAGGTGAGCAGTACTTTATCCGTGCTTTTATGTATTTTGAGCTAATCAAACGGTATGGCGGTGTTATCATTTATCCCAAGGTTCTAAATGTAACCGACAATGCCGATCTGCCGCGCAATACTTATAAGGAGTGTCTTGATTATATCCTTTCCGATTTGACCAAGGCAGAACCACTGTTGCCGCTTGAGTACGATCCCAATGCTTACGGACGTGCCACCAAAGGTGCAGTTAAAGCTTTGCGTTCACGTGTATTACTTTATGCAGCTAGTCTTCGCGATAATCCTACAGGTGACAAGGCTAAATGGGCCTTAGCATCAGCCGCAGCTAAGGATATGATCGACAATATGAAGGATCGTTATCCATTGGAGCCAACCACTACCAATATTTTGAAGTATGCGTTAAAAAAAGAATTTATTTTGTGCATGCCCAAAGCTCAAAGAGGCGATGAACTAAATTTTGTTGTGATCCCAAATACACCGGGAAGGGGTGGTTCTTTTGGTAACGCAATGCCATCTCAAACTCACGTAAACATGTATGAGATGGAAAACGGTAAACCCATCACTGATCCCGCTTCAGGCTACAATCCTCAGAAACCATACTTAGGCAGGGATCCTCGTTTCTATGAAAATATCCTTTATAACGGAGCTCCATGGGGAAGCAGACCTATAGAAACTTGGAAATCGGAAGATGGTTCCACCTCCGGACTCGACATGACTTCGGGAATTGCATTTGCGGGGTCGTATTATATAAGAAAATTGTGGCCGGTTGAAAGACAAGTAGGTGGAAGCAACCAGTTTGTTCATTTTCCTGTTTTCCGAATGGCCGAAATCTGGTTAAACTATGCCGAAGCGCAGAATGAAGCGGTTGGACCTGATGCATCGGTCTATGATGCCGTAAATCAGATTCGTCGCCGCGCTAAGAGTGCAGCAGGAGTTGCAATGCCCGATCTACCTGCCGGCCTGACACAAGTTCAGATGCGCGACCGTATCCGCAACGAACGTGCAATTGAGTTGGCTTTTGAAAACGGTCGTTGGTTCGATATTATGCGCTGGGGAATTGGTAAAGACATTCTCAATGGCCCAGCCAGACAAATGAAAATCACCAAAAAAACGGATGGAACTTTTAAATATGAAGAATTTGATATGCCTTCAGGGTTCACTCATACTTTTATTGAAAAGCAAAACTACTATCCGATCCCATTAGGCGAGATTCAAAAGAGCAAGGGGATTTTAAAACAAAATCCTGGTTGGGAAATTTAATCTTTCTATCGGATGAAAAGTAATCAATATTAAAAAAAGACCAGATGAATGTAAAACTATATATATATACCTTTTTGCTACTTGTAGGAGGGATCATCCAATCGGGATCTCTAAAAGCACAAGAAAAGGCTGCAAGAATCAGAATTTCAGGAATTGTGGTGGACAAAAACAACCTACCTATCGCTGATGTTTTGGTAAGTATTCAGGAAAACAGGGGCGAGGTGGTCACCGATAAAGACGGAAAATTTGAGATTGTTTGTACAAACAAGAGCAAAGATCTGCTGGTGTTTGAGAAACAGGGTTATGCACCTTTAGAGATGAACGCCACAGATGTAAAAGCCAATATTACCCTTGAGACTACTCCTGTTGAAATGGGTGTAGCCGATGATGTGATTATCCCGTTCGGAGTCCGCAAGAAACGGCTAATAACAGGTGCCATTAGTACGTTGAATATGAACATAATGCCACATAACCTCACCGGTTCAATTTCTAACTTCCTAATGGGTCGTCTTCCAGGTTTATATGTTTCGGATCCTGGCAATGTGCCCGGCAACAACGATAGTTACCTGTTGGCAAGGGGATTAGATGCCTATCCGGTTTATGGCGGAACCCATTCAGTCACTCCGCTGTTAATTTTAGACGGAGCAGAACGTCCGTTTACCGAGTTGGATGCACAGGAAATTGAGTCAATCACTGTTCTGAAAGATGCTGCTGCAACAGCGTGGTATGGTGTACGAGGAGGAAATGGGGTAATTTTGGTCACCACAAAACGCGGTACAACCAATAAATCGCAAATCTCCTTCGACGCATCCAATATTTGGCAGGTACCAGAATTGATTCCAAAAGTAGTTGATTCTTACTCGGCGGCTACCTTGATCAATCAGGCGCTGGCAAACGAAGGTGCAGCAAAGCGATTTAGTCAGACCCAATTGGACGGATTTAAAACGGGAACTGATCCCTACCTCTACCCCAACAACAATTTACCGGATCAACTCCTAAAAAATGCGACGCTCAATCAACGATTTGTATTGACCATTTCAGGGGGAAATAAAATTGCCAAATACTACGTTTTAGGTAGTTACTATAATCAGGGAGGATTATTTGCCGATACCCAACAGAAAGAGTATGATTCAAACATGAATTACAAGCGTTACAATCTCCGTAGCAATGTCGATGTAGCTGTTACAAAGGATCTGGATGTGCGCATGGACTTTAGCGCCCGACACGAAGACCTCCGTCAACCAGGAGCAGGATGGTCAACAGTTTACAACAACATAATGGAGACCCCAGCCTTTGCCTATCCGTTGATCAACCCAAACGGCTCTTACGGCGGAAGCGGCACATTCCAGCAAAATCCATGGGCACAGTTACGTAAAACCGGTTTTCAGTCAAACATCACCCGCAGATTGTTGTTTAATGTTTCGGCCAAATATAAAATGGATGGTATTTTAAAAGGGCTGTCAGCCAACGCTTATACTTCATACGACATATATCAGGATTTTACATCAGGTAAAATCGAGGGTTTTCAGGTTTACGGTTATGATCCCACTCAGCCTGCTGCTACTCAATATACCCGTTACGGTGTTGAATCCCGCTTAGTTTACCGAACAACCGGATGGAGTAATTATACCCGCAATGTAGAATTATGGGGAGGGTTGGATTACGATCGAAATTTCGGTGACCATAAATTAAACCTTTCTACTAAATACCAGCAAGGGATGCAGTCGATCGCTTATGCCTATCCCATTAAATTCCAGGGACTCTCTTTCAGAGCTTCCTATGGATACCAAAACAAATATCTGGCTGAATTTGTAGGTAATTACAGTGGAACTGAGGCATTTATGTCTGGAAAGCGATTCGGATTCTTCCCTGCTTTATCCGCCGGATGGGTTCTCTCTGAAGAAGATTTTCTGAAAGATTCACCTTCAGTTAATTATCTAAAACTACGTGCATCGGTTGGTACAGTTGGCTATAAAGGGATGGATGAATTTCTAACATACGATAAATTATTTCCGTACGAGGATCGCTATATGCCTTGGGGTGGCGGCTATCCGTTTGGAACAGGTTTTTCGGGAGCAGCACAAACATCGGCGCTCAATTACCCCAATGAAAATATCACATGGGAGAAGGTGAAAAGAAAAAATATTGGAATAGATATGCAGTTTTTGAATCGCTCGCTGTCCGTAACCGCTGATGTTTTTCAGGAAGACCGGACCGATATCCTTACTGCGTCGTTGATTCCTTCGATACTTGGGCGTAGTACATTCCCCATGAATGATGGTGCTGCCCAATACAAAGGGGCAGAAGGTTCTGTCAATTATTCGAAAAAAGTAGGTGATGTGAGCTTTTCAGTCTATGGTAACTATACCTTTTCGAAGAACAAAGTGATTGCGATGAATGAAGATGCGGGTACACCTGATTATCAAAAACAGGTAGGGCGTTCGTTGAACGCAGTATATCAATACCAGGCTCTGGGTCTTTTCCAAAGTGCAGAGGAGATCAAAAACAGTCCGGTACAACAGTTCGGACGTATTGTAGTTCCCGGTGATATTAAATACAAGGATATTAACGGAGACAAGGTCATTAACAATTTAGATGCCGTCCGATCTGATAATCTGGTGAACTTTCCCACCTCTTACTTTGGCTTTGGAGGTTCACTGAAATATGCCGGATTTGACTTTATATTCCATTTCTATGGTAATATGGGAAATACAGGAAGCTTTTCCGGTATTATCAACCGCGGGAATAACAACAACGGTTATATCACCCAGTACAGCAATGAGGCCTGGACACCGACCAATACCAGTGCTAAGTTCCCACGTTTGTCAATTAACGAAAGGGCTAATAACACGCAGGGATCATCTTTCTGGAACCGATCCGGAGACGAATTGCGCCTGAAAAATGTGGAGTTGGGTTATACCATTCCTGCTTCAGCAACGAAAGCCATCCACCTGAACAGTTGCCGGTTTTACCTGAGTGGTATGGATCTCCTTCGTCTTGACCATTGCGACGGCCTCTACAGTTCGGGAATCGGAGGTTTACCCTGGATGAAATCCTATGCAATCGGTGTAAATATTAAATTTTAAGAAATAATAATCTAAAGATCATGAAAACAAATATAAAGCTGGGATTACTATCCGCTGTGATGCTTGGACTTGGTCTCTCTGCATGCGACTATCTGGACAACCCATTCCGTAATGAATCCATTACGGAGGATAACATTTGGACACAGCGCGATCGCATCAAAGGGGTGTCCAGCATCGCCTATACCTTATTAAACAGGGATATGTATAATCCCGTTGATGGAGCTGGTGCTATGTTGTCGCAGGCGTGCGATGAAGCAGTAAACTCCAATACCAACTCGACTGTTCAAAACTTTACAAACGGGGTATGGAGCCCAACCCGAGCAATGGATGATATATATGGCAACATGTATCGCGGGATTCGTTATTGCAACTACACTTTCGAAAACCTGGATAATGGAAAAGCTTTTATTTTACCCATTAATGCAACTTATATAAACGTTGACTCCACCATTATTCGCTACAAAGCAGAAAACTACTTTCTGCGTGCCTACTTTTATTCGGAATTGCTTAAAAGATATGGAGGTGTCCCCATTATTACCAAGGTATTAGACCCTTCTGATGAGTTGAATTTACCACGAAATTCTTTTGAAGAGGTGGTAACCTTGATTGTGCAGGATTGTGACAAAGCAATACGTTCTTTGCCTAAAACTATGCGTAACTGGATGGATGCAAACGAAAACAAAGAGCGTGGACGTGTGGCTCAGTCTAGTGCTCTGGCACTAAAATCGCGCATATTGTTGCTGGCTGCCAGTCCACTTTGGAACACGACTGGCGATGTAACCAAATGGCAAAAAGCGGCTGATGCTTCACTGGCCTGTATTCAGTTGGCTGAAGCCAATGCAACCAACCTTGACTTAATGCCTTGGGCAGATTTAACAGCTGATAAATTATTTACTGCTACTAATTGGGAGACAAATGGGCCAAAAGAGGCACTTTTGTGGGGATATGCAAACGACCGTAACGATATAGAACTTTGGAATGCGCCTGTAAGCTTTTCTGGTGCGCTGGGGAGATGCAACCCTTCTCAGGAATTGGTGGATGCTTTCGAAATGAAGACAACCGGTTTGCCAATCGCAGATGCAGCATCTGGATATAACCCAATAGACCCTTATACGAACCGCGATCCGCGTCTGGCACTTTATATCCTCTATAACGGGAATAAATTCAAAAACATTTCTGTTGATACTTATTCTTCTGATGCAGCAGGATTGCCAGGTAAGGACGGTATTGGAGTTAATGTAAATGCTTCAAGGACTGGCTACTATATGAACAAATTTCTGAGTCCCAATGTGGTTTGGAATACTGGCTCAAACGTAAACAGACGACGTGCTCCCATCCTTATGCGCTATGCTGAAGTGTTGCTGAACTATGCCGAGGCATTAAATGAATCACAAGGCCCTGTTGCTGATGTGTATAAGTATTTGAATAAGGTACGTAACCGCGCAACCATGCCTAATTTGACAAATGGTTTGACCAAAGATCAGATGCGTGCCCGCATCCAGAACGAACGACGCGTGGAATTTTGTTTCGAAGAGATGCGCTTCTTCGATGTTCGTCGCTGGAAATTAGGAACGACCTATTTCAACAAACCAATAACAGGGGTGAAAATCACTGTTGATGCGGCTAAGAAACCTGTTAGTTTTGAAAAAATCACAATTGAAAATCGGTTGTGGGATGAGAAAATGAACCTCTATCCAATCAACCAAAATGAGATCTACAGGGCGTCAAAACTTGTGCAAAACCCGGGGTGGTAAATAATCTTTTAATAGAATTTTTTAAGCAACAAATATACGAATGATTTAAGCTTTGGGTCAGTACCTTACAGGGGAAAACCCGGAGCTTATTTTTGAGACTATTCAAATTTTGTATCCTAAAATTATAAATTAATTCCATTACTTCAGGTTTAAGAAAATCCGAATCTTAATTCTTAGGAATCATCCTAATACTTTCAAAATGAAAAAAGTATTTTTTCTTGTTGCATTTATAGTTGTTTACTTATCCATTATCAGTAATTTACAGGCTGTTTCCTACTATTTTTCATCTTCAACAGGATTGGATAGTTACAGTGCGATACAGGCAAAAAATCAGTCAACACCCTGGCAGACCATTAACAAATTAAATTCGATAATGGGTGCACTCTTGCCTGGCGATTCTGTGCTATTTAAACGTGGCGATAGTTTCCCTGGTTCTATTACCGTAGGGGTTTCAGGCACGGCAGGGCATCCAATAACCTTTGGATCTTATGGCACTGGGACTTCAAAACCTAAACTTGATGGCCGTCTGGATCTTACAGGTTGGACTGATCTTGGAGGTCATATTTGGGAAGTGACCAGTAGTAGTCTCAACAGTCAGCCCTCGGCGCTTATGATAAACGATGTTTTGCAGCCATTTGGCCGATACCCGAATATTGATGCACCAAACAGAGGATACCTTTCCGTTACCACTCATCCTGCAGGTTCAAAAACAGAATTTACCGATATCACGCTTGCCGCATCACCCGATTGGACCGGGGCAGAAGTTGTTGTAAGGACATCACACTGGACTTTAGACCGGAGAACAGTAGCAACCCATCTTGGACAAACAATTACGCTTGGCGCCAACACGGGATACGAAATTGTGGACAAGTTTGGTTACTTCTTCCAAAACCATCCCGCAGCTTTGGATAAAGACGGAGAGTGGTGTTACCTTTCTTCAGGTAAAAAGATCCGCCTCTATTCAACCACCGATCCCAATACAAAAGTTATAAAAGTTGCCAATACTGACTATTATTTTGACATCAACGCAATGTCATACCTGGCGATTGATGGCCTGATAATGTATGGTGCAAAAAAAAGTGCGGTTAATCTTAACAAGGTAACCTATTGCACGATTAAAAACTGCGATTTTTTAGCATCGGGCACTAACGCTTTGAATATAGGACCTTTTTGGGGTACAGGAAGTGATAGTATAACGATCAGTGGAAATACCTTTACAAACACACAAAGCAATTGTATCAACGCTGGTGGCAAACGCCTGGCTTTTTTAGGTAATACCATTAAAAAAACGGGAATGGTTCCGGGTATGGCAGAAAGCGGACAGTGTGGTCTGGCGATTAATACATTAACCGACGGACTTCTGATAAAGCGAAATAGGTTGGATAGTATCGGCTATTCGGGAATAGGTTTTCTTTGGTCAAATAATTTGGAAATCGCAGAGAATGTAATCAACCATTTTTGTTCGGTTACCGATGATGGTGGTGGAATCTATTGCTGGACAAACGCAACTGCTCCGGTACAAACAAATCGGAAAATAATCAAAAACCTTGTGTTGAATGGAGTGGGGGCGCCTGAGGGAACTAATGGTACCTCAGTCCAGACCGAGGGAATTTATATTGATGATCGCTCTTCGAATGTTGACATAATAGAAAATACAGTCGCTTTTTGTGCAAATACAGGAATTTATCTCCACAATGCGGGTAAAGTAAAAGTCAAAAATAATACGGTGTTTTCCTGTGGAACAGCCTTGTGGATGAAACAGGATATCATCGAATTTCCCATTGCCGGTTGTGATATTCAGAACAATCTTCTTGTCGCCAATTCGCCTGATCCGGCTAAATCACTTTTACGCTATCAACTTAAAGATGAGACTTCAATGGAAAAGCTCGGCACACTTAATAATAACATTTATTGCCAGCCATTTTTTAAAAATGATTACATCAAATACCGCTATGTTCCATCATCTACCGAAAAATCTTTGTCATTAAATTTAACCGAATGGCAAACCTTTAGTGGCTATGATCTACATTCGGTAACCTCTCCCCGAAGTTTTAACCTGTTTAGCAAAACCCTTTCGGATAATGGCGTTTATAATGGTAAATTTGAATCGAATACAGCGGATTGGAGTCTATGGAATCCAGAATTCAATACCTCAACCGTCACCAGAGAAACTGGTCAGTTGGATGGAGGGTGCCTTGCTTTTAAAGTAACAGGAACAGGCATAGAAAACTCTTCGCGTATCAGTACAGCGATATCTTCTATTATTGCAGGTAAAAGTTATTTACTAAAATTGAGTATCAAGTCAACCATTTTAGGATCTGTTTATTGTGCAATCTCGGCTGCTAATTATACAGTAAAAACCGGTACAACCCGCCTCGATCAGGAAATACTCTTTACTGCCAATACAACACAAGGTTCACCTACCTTAAATATATATGCAGGTCCTGAAGATGGAATAGTTTACCTTGATAACATCTCACTTTATGAAGTTGAGATTTCTAATCCGAACGACTTTATCCGGTTTGAGTACAATACAACAGCGGTTACCCGTACCATCACTGCTGATAAAAATTACATCACACCGGCAGGAGTTTCATACAGCAGTGGAAGTACAATTCCCATTTCCGCATTCAGTTCAGTAGTTTTACTAAAGTCCGATATTGTTTCGGGAATTGAGCTGCACACTGTGACGAATAACCAGCTGTTTAAATTGTATCCTAACCCAGCTATTGACCAGATATATATAGCAAGTGATACTGGTATCATACAAACGTTTGCTGCCTTATACGATTTTTCTGGAAAAGTAATCCTGCAGGAAATGATAAGACCAGGATTTCCGATCTATATTGGGCAATTACCAAAAGGAATATATGCGGTCAGAATTTCGAATAATAAACAA
>CAILKW010000467.1 GCA_903834845.1 uncultured Bacteroidia bacterium
AACCTCGCATCACTGAGCATTTCACTTTTCACGAACGCCAAATGCTCATTATCCTCTGGGATCAATTCACAAATCTGATAAACCACCTCGGAAATTTCCATCCCTTTTTTAAAAATAGGAAGCTCTGTGTAGCCTAACCTGTTTTCGTCATCTTCTTCGTTGAACATTGATTTTTAAATTTTCGTGTGAATAAATTTCAAACTTTAAAAATACCAAATTACACCAATATTTGGTACAGTTCTCCCAGAAATTTAAATTATACTGAACCCAAAGAAAAAATTTAACCCCAAAGCTCGCAAAGAAAACAAAGCAACGATTGCAAAGTAATATGATATTGGTCATTACAATAGCGAACTTCACATAACCTTTGCTTAAATTGTGGTAAAAAAAGTCTTTTTTCAAAATTTTATAAAAATAAGGGAATAAGGAAAGTTCCTCGTGTGTTCATTTTTAGTTACTAAGGTTAAAATATTAGTAAATAGGGTTTTAATACCATATTACCCCAATAAAACCTTAGTAACCGAAAAAAACGAAAATGTCCAAACCTTATTAATCGGTCCAGTTCTTCCACGTGTTTCATCTTTTCGGCCTTTTACTTTTCGTTTGTTTTAACTCCCTGAATTCGGCTTCGATTTCTTCGATGGTTGGCAAACTTGATTTCAGTTCCTCCGGAAGAATATTTGTCAAACGGTATGACGATATCCCTATTGGCTTGTTAATATCGCTTAAAGCGTACTCAGCCACCACTTTATCTTTGCTTTTGCACAACAAAAGGCCAATTGTTGGTTCATCACCTTTTTGCCGGTATTGTTCGTCAATTGCCTTGATATAGAAGTTCAGCTTACCGACATGTTCGGGTTCAAAATCGGTTTTCTTTAATTTAAAGGTTTGTTGTGCCAGATCGGATTGTGGTGACGGCAGGGTTTGGCTGAAATCGGAAATTGCTTTTCCTTCACGATGATAGAGATCAGATTCGATTTGATGCACGAGAACTGTCCTGCTCCAAACATGATTGATTGTATTTGTAGTATAATATGCCCCTTCCGGAACAGTTTTGCACTTCGAAATGATCGCAATATGATGGCCCCATGGAATTTTAAACATTTGTTCGATTCTCCAATCCGGCAATTGGGCAACAGCTTGTTGCCCGATTGCATCTTGCAATTGTGGTGGTAAGGATTCATCCGGCAATTGGCAAACAGCTTGTTGGCCAATTATAGATTGTTGATTATAAAATAGATACCATTGTCGGATGTATTTGAAATTTGAAATTGAGAAGCCTTTTACCTCAGGGAAAGCCTCCATTAAATCGGAGCTTACCCTATTAAAAAATTTTACTTCCCCAATTGGTGGTTTCTTGTTTCTCCACAATGTCGGCACCCAAATTCCAATAGAATTTAAGTAATTCCTGATTAACCTGCACAGCCGCTTTGATCTGGGTTTGCCGAAACTTTTACTACAATTGCAAAATCCAGTTGTAATAGTCCGGATCTGAGTTATTTGTTTTCATTAATTAT
>CAILKW010000468.1 GCA_903834845.1 uncultured Bacteroidia bacterium
ATGGGCAAATTCATCAACTACACTCGGTGACGGAAAACCTTTTGACAAATATTTATATGAAGAGAGCGAACGCATGGTTGAGCAATACGGAAACCATCCCTCATTTTGTATGATGGTTTATGGCAATGAACCGGCAGGGCGCAATCAGGTTGCTTTCCTGACTGAATTTGTAAACTTTTGGAAAAACAAAGATAGTCGCCGGATTAATACTTCTGGTGGAGGCTGGCCAAACCTTCCCGTAAACGATTTCCTAAGTTCACCAGCTCCACGTATTCAGGGTTGGGGACAGGAATTAAAAAGTATCATTAACGGGCAAGCACCACGCACTGACTATGATTGGTCTGACCAAAATTCTAAATTCTCACAACCTATTGTTAGTCACGAAATTGGGCAATGGTGTGTTTATCCTAATTTTAAAGAGATCGCAAAATACGATGGTGTGATGCGTGCCCGTAACTTTGAACTTTTTCAGGAAACTCTCAAAAACAACGGCATGGAACAATTAGGTGACAGCTTTTTACTTGCATCAGGCAAATTACAGGCACTTTGCTACAAAGCCGATATCGAAGCAGCACTGCGCACAAAAGACTTTGGCGGATTTCAGTTACTTGATCTGCATGACTTTCCGGGTCAGGGGTCGGCTCTTGTCGGAGTTCTTGACGCTTTCTGGGGCGAAAAAGGATTCATTTCGCCAGCCGAATACAAACGTTTCTGCAATAGTACAGTTCCATTGGCACGTCTCAAAAAATGTATTTTCACCAACAACGAAACTTTCGAAGCTGCGGTTGAGGTTGCCCATTATGGTGATAGTCCGTTTATTGGATGTACTCCCGAATGGAAAATCACTGATAAAACAGGGAAGCAAATACAATCAGGCAAATTCACAAAAACTGATATTCCGCTCGGGAATGGCTTTAAACTTGGAGATATTTCTTTCCTACTTGCCTCAATTACAACACCTCAAAAACTGACATTGGAAGTAAAGGTTGACAGCCTTATCAACAATTGGGATTTCTGGGTGTATCCTGCAAAAAATGAGACTATTGCCGGTGAAGAAAAAATCAGGGTAATTCAAAAATTGGATGCCCAAACTACTCAATTTCTGAACAATGGCGGTACGGTTTTGCTAAATCTGAAAAAAGGATCATTAGCGAAGGAAATGGGTGGCGATGTAAAAATCGGCTTCTCAAGTATTTTCTGGAATACAGCCTGGACAAGAGGTCAGGCACCACACACACTTGGAATTTTATGCAATCCTAATCATCCTGCATTGGCTGGTTTCCCTACGGATTATTACAGTAACTGGCAGTGGTGGGATGCAATGAGCCATTCAGGAGCAATCAATCTGAGCAGTTTCCCTGCCGAAATAAAACCAATTGTTCGTGTAATTGATGACTGGTTTACAAATCGTCCGCTGGCGCTGATCTTCGAGGCCAAAGTTGGGAAAGGAAAAATCATAATTGCGGGGATTGACCTTACTTCCGATTTAGACAAACGCCCCGAAGCACAACAATTACTTTTCAGCCTGAAAAAATATATGGCCGAAGTGCAATTTAATCCGCAAGTCGAAATTAACATTGAAAAGCTAAAAGTGCTTTATAATTAGAAAAAAAGAAATTCTAAATTTTTTATAAATAAAATTCTATCAAAATGAAAATTGTATCTATCAAAAGTATGATTGCCATAATGGCTTTGATTTATCTGTCGTTTGTTCCTGTAAGCACTTATTGCGCCGGAATTGAAATTTCTCCTTCAGAGGCAACAAATGAAATTTACACGCCTGCGCCAAAACCTCAGCCACGGATAAACGGTCCGTTGGTTTACGGTTGTCGTCCCGGAAACCCGTTTCTATACCGGATTCCTTGTCAGGGAGTACGACCTATTCAATTCACAGTAAAGGGTCTGCCATCTGAATTAAAACTTGATCCATCCACTGGCATTATAACAGGGAAAGTGCCCCAAAAAGGTGAATACGAAGTTTTGATTATGGCCCAAAATTCAAAAGGAAAAGATAAACGTAAATTTAAAATTGTAGCTGGCGATAAACTTGCACTTACTCCACCAATGGGATGGAATCACTGGTATGCTCATTATGACCGGATTACCGACAAAATGATGCGCGAGGCAGCCGATGTCATGATCAGTAGCGGAATGGCAGATGTGGGTTACTCTTATGTAAATATAGACGATTGCTGGATGAACTCCCCAAAACATAATGATCCCATGCGTGTTGGGCCATTAAGAGATGATAAGGGAAACATTCAAACTAACAGCTATTTCCCTGATATGAATGGCTTAACAAACTACATTCATAATAAAGGACTGAAAGCCGGAATATATACTTCCCCCGGAACATTAACTTGCGGTGGTTTTACCGGGGCTTATCAGCATGAGAAACAGGATGCCCTGCAATTTGCTTCATGGGGATTCGATTTTCTGAAATACGATTGGTGTTCTTACGGTAAGATTGCAGGAAAAGATAAGAGTCTTGAGGCTTACCAAAAACCCTATATACTTATGGGTAATATCCTTAAATCGCTTGATCGTGATGTCGTTTATAATCTTTGTCAATATGGCATGGGTGATGTTTGGAAATGGGGTGCTGAAGTAGAGGCACAGTGCTGGAGGACATCAGGCGATTTAGGCTTCGAACTCGACCGTATTTTCGATGTAGCCCTACGAAACAGTGAATTTAGGCAATATTCAAAACCGGGAGCATGGAATGACCCTGATTATATTCAGATCGGCTGGATAGGCAATGCCAATAAAATGGGAATACCGGAATTAACACCAATGCCTGCTGCTATGCAATATGCCTATATGTCGTTGTGGTGTTTGATGGCTTCTCCTTTGATTTACAGCGGTGATATGTCGAAACTCGATGAATTTACACTTAATATTCTTTGTAATCCCGAGGTTATTGAAGTCAATCAGGATCCTAATGGTGAATGTGGATTGGTGATAAAACAGCCGAATGACCAATTCATTATGGTTAAAAACCTTTCAGATGGATCTAAGGCGGTGGGATTATTTAACCGTGGAAAAAACACTGCCGAAGTAGCAGTTAATTGGGCAGAAATTCAGCTATCAGGGAAACATTCAGTCCGTGATCTTTGGCATCAGAAAGACCTTGGTGCTTATAAGGAGAAATTTACCGCTCAGGTACCCTCACAGGGAGTTGTGATGATAAAGATAGGTAAGTAGGACAGTTCTAAAAGTCAAAAAATGCTGCCAAGACACAAAGTATTGAAATTTAATCTTTTAATCTTTGTGCAACTTGGTGGCTTGGTTGCGAAAACTGGTTAAAAGTAAGAACTTACAAGAGGAAAATACCCACAATCGGGAGACTGAAAAATTAAAAATAGAAACCTATTAGGTAATTTGCAAAATCCTGCTGGGTAAAAAAGCACTTTGCATAATTAGGATATTTGAAAAAACAGTTTACCTTCGTACTATTATTTCAATAATACTGAAGAATTTTTTCGATGGAAACAGACATCAAAAATGACGGAAATATGCCAATTGGCTTTACTGTATTGGATTTGAATACAGTAACAAATACATTCAGGTTTAACTGAACCAGAAATCACCTTATAGAGGTTACGCGGTCGTAGTAACAAACCAAGAAACCCCAAAAATTAGGATTTATATTTAAAAATGTATATCTTTGATTCATGATTATTAAGGACGAAATATTGAAACAAGTAAATGATTTTAAACCTTTATGCCAAAAGCATAACGTTAAGTCCTTGTATGCTTTTGGTTCTTCGACAACTGATAATTTTGATTTTAGTAAAAGCGATATTGACCTTCTCGTTGAGAGAGAAGATATTGACCCAATTGAGAGAGGCGAAAAGTTAATTTCACTGTGGGATACTTTTGAACTCTTTTTCACAGAAAAGTTGATTTATTGACTGAATCGTCAATCCGTAATCCCTACTTAAGAAAAAGTATTGATTCCACTAAAATTCATATTTATGACGGAGAAGGGTCAAAAGTATTTGTCTGATATAATTCATTCGATTGATTTGATTGATTCTTCTATGATTTGGGCAATTTTATAGCGACACTTAAGCCCATTAAAAGAAGAAGTCAAGCAAAAAATTCAATAAAAGCCTTATAATACAAGCCCCAAATACGCTATAGAGTGCAATGAGTAAGTAGAATTATTTCGTAAGTATTCTGCCTAATCCATGAGGTTTACTTATTAATCGTATCCTACCTTTGTTAAAAATATTCAAAGATAAAAGCAAGAATAACATTGCCAGAAGCCGGTGCGATTGTGGAGCATCATCGACCAAATGGTTGTAATTTTGGGTAGTATTATATTTAGTAAGTTGAGTTTTTCAGAATCCAAAAAACACCTCAATAAGTTTATAAAGTATCCATATACAGCAATTTAGTAGCTGAGGCCACAATAATAATTTTGGTTGTTGTACAATTAGTGAATGGTGAATATTGGTTCAACTGAGCTGTGGCAGTTTCAATTGCCCGTTTTATTTCAGGTTCGGCTTTCTTTTTCGATTTTAGAAATTCCGATTTTAGGTATTTTAATTCTATGATATAACCATATTTAACATAGTCTCCAAATCTACGTTCCGGTTCTAAACAAATATCGGCAAAACCCTGATTTAATTCTTTTTCACTGTAAACTCCAAAAAGATTGGTAAGATTTAACCAGGCGAGGAAAAATGTTTTTAAACCTTCTTCGTGAAATACAAAATCACGTATTGAAACAGCTTCATAAAATTTATCAATAATGTATTGTAAGGCAGGTTTCCAATCTCCATCCAATGCCATATTTTTAAAGGCTCGTTTCAAATAGTCCTGATTGATTTTCAATTCATAAACATCAACAAAAGCTTTCTGAATAAATTCCCATATAATAACTCTGATAAGTTTATTTGGTATTGTGAAAACGTATTCATTGTCGGGTTGTATTTTCGAAATGCTTATAAATCCAAGATAGAACAATAGCGATTTGAATTTTTCCTCATCAATTAATTCATTTAAAGCAAAACTTCGTACAAGAGCACTGCTGGTTTTATTTGTTTGGGCTATATCTTTTAAAATATTAAAATTACCATTTAGTTTTTTCTCCGCTGCAATCAAAAATCTAAACTTACCGTAATCGGTACGCATGTTCTCATCAGTCAAAATGATGGGACTATTATTAGTTTTTATGTATTGGTTGATATAGTACAAAACTGAAATTGTATTATATATCTTTTCTAATTTGCTATTAAACGAATAGCCGTTGTACCATTGATTAAAATCCTCAAGAATAGAATCTAACGATTGATTAAAAATGCCGAATGAATTATAATAATCGAGTATCTGTTTTGCTTCTTCGTTGTTAATTCCGATCATTGACGACAGTTGCGGGTCTTGCGAAATATTGTCGCCAATATTGAAACCGCTGGTAACATCTGCCATTACTAAAGGCGAAACCCCGGTAATAAACAGGCGGTCTATTTCGCGGTTATCGGTTAAGCCCTTTAAGTTTGTGAAAAAATTCCGTAAAAATCCACCTGCGTGAGTTACTTTATTATATGTTTCTTCGCCATGTTCTGTTAAAATGTTGTTGGCAAAATTATCGTACTCGTCTATGATTACAAATACCTTGATATGCTGCTCACTAAGCAACATAAATAAACTTCGAATCATATCAGTGTTTCCACAATATGTTGTAAGTAAATCTTTAACAATATTTTCAGGTAAACGAAATAAATCGTTGTATTTATTTACGAAATTCCTTAAAGCATCAAATACATATTGCGAAAACGATAACTCAATTTGTTCAATACTTCCAAAAGTTTTTACCATCGAAAAATTATAACGAAGAATTGGGTAAGAATTTCGCTTTGGAGTAGGATTTTTCCCGATGTAGGTATCTCCAAAAAGCGATTCAAAATTCTCTTTTTGCTTGATATCGTAATAATGATGTAGCATAGAAACAAAAAGACTCTTTCCAAACCTGCGCGGACGAAGAAAAAAATGGTAAGCTGAACCATAATTCTCAATTATTTCTATGAATTTGGTTTTATCAAAATAATAGTAGTTTTCAGTCTGTATCTTTTCAAAACTACTTATGCCATAAGGAATCCTTTTCATCTTCTTTACTTTTTAATTACGCAAAGGTACAAAATGTAATGAAGTTACGATTGGAATAAAACTTACCTTTATCCGCAAAATTATTTAAAGTTATGGCGAAGAAAAATATGGGGAAAGTCATTCAAATGTTGTCACCGGAAAATTACATCAGGACAAAATCGCGGTCGTTGCCTATTTTCGAGTGCCTTATCAATACTGATTGGGATGAAGCAAAGATGGCCAGTATTATTATTGCACGGCAGCATACCGGTGGAAATATATCATTTTGTTTCTATGCTGTTGATTTAACCTGTCTTGGTGTAAAATACTCCACGTTTATGTTCAATATTACAATGGTGGATTACAAAGCTACACTGAAGGAATTTGATTCAGATGTCACTTTGACGCCGGTAGATTATGCATTGGTTCATAATATTATCCATGCCGGTGTCGAATTTGCCGAAGAGTATGAATTTAAGCCTTGTAAGGATTTTACCTCGGTAACACAATATTTTCTTGAAGAAGACACCGATGACATTGAATTAATTGATATTGAATGTGGAGACGACTATGGTCAGCCATGTTATGTATATGACAAATCAATGGTAAGCGATAAGGAAGTTAAAAGAATCACTGCACAACTCGAACGAACTGCCGGCCCCGAGAACTATTCTGTTACCGAGCAAGATGATCTTATTGACGAGGTCGAGGATGATTCTTATGATATGGAAGATGATTACAGCTTAAATTCATTCGATAAAAATAAAGAAATCTTCATTAATTTACATAGTATATTAAAGGATTCGGAGAACTTCAGGGAGCTGACAAACCTCGCAAAAGTGACTGATACACTGTTTGAGGAAATGACAGATAATGAATTGGTTGATCAATATTTTTATGAGTTGATTGAGAGCCTTTCTATTGATGTTGAAACAAAAACAGTCTCCAATGAACTTTTGGGTATTAGTCCTGATGTACAGAAAGACAACGATCTGATTGATTTGTTTATGTCTGTTTATTATAACATTCATTCAAATATGAAAAAAGCACGAGTAAATCTTAAAAGATTGAAAGAAGTAGCGGGAGAACTTCCTGTCATAGCATTTCTCGAAATAGTAATTCTTCGTAAAGAAAAATCTGATAAGTATGCTGAAACACTCGAAATATACGCAAGGCAATACCCCGATTACGCGATGATAACTTTGCTACGGCTTATTGAGGTTTATTCATCAGGTGATGTCCCTGATGAGATTAAGAACAAGACCTTTAATTTGAATACTTTATTCCCGGGGCGTAATTCAATAGGTTTTTTGGAGATGTTTTACTACTTGCTGTTTTTATCGGCGCAAATAGCTTACCAAGGAAATGCCGAAAGAATGGAAGCCTTTTATAAAGTACTTTGTAAACGCGACCTTCAAAATGATATTTCCGAGACTGTCGAGGAAATATTTTCAGTTTCGAGAATTGAATACCTCGTTAAATATTTCAACATTAAAGATATATACAATCTTAATAAATCTATATAATATTGTCAATCATGAATATACAACTATTTGCCGATTTGTTTCAAAAACTTAGCGAAAAACAGAAGAGCGATTATCTTTTCAGTTTACTCGAACAGAATACCACAATCAGAGTAGCATTTATTGAACATTTCGAATCATTGTATGAGAAGGTCCGTTTAGAAACAGAATACCCTTTTTCAATAAACGACAGATTATGAAGTTGCCCATATTTTAGCTGAGGAAGATACTTCGGAAGCTTTTGAAGATTTTGGCTCTGATCTCGAAATAGAACTGCAAACCGGAAATCTGACAGACATCATCGGCGAATTTACGGGAGTTTTTCATGGCATTTTGTGTGCCGAAATATCTGATCCTAACAATGATCTTAGTGATGATGCCAATGAATATTTCATAGATCAGATTGACAGCATAATTGAAAAAAACCAATATAAACTGACAAATCGTGAGTTTGCCGAAAGCGATTACAAAAATGCACTTGAGCTTGCTTTTCGTTTTAATCAATTGTATTACCGCGATAAAAAGATATATATAAAATTTATTTCTAAACTTTTGATACCTGTTTTAAGCAATAAATCACAGGCAGAAATGATTTGGGAATTAAAAGAAAAATACAATTTTGGGTTAAATATTATTCCGAAATTCTTAAACAAAGTAACCAAGCTATTAGGCGACAATAAAATATGGATAGAAAGCCTTGAATCTTGCTTTTTGCAGGATTACGATTCTTCGATTGAATTGATGGAATACTACCTTGCTAACGACAACGACAAATTCGAAAATGCAGCGCCCAAACTTTGGGGTATATTTATGGACCAATCTTTAGTCTATCTATTAGAAAGGATAAAAAAGGGGACAGATTTTCATCTTTCACACCTGAAAAAACATTCAATCCAAAAAAGTGACTGCCAAAGCCTCGATTTACTGAAAAGCTATATTTCAGACAGTGAAATTGAGAAATTTATTGGTTCCTTGGATAATAACAATACCAAAGCGTTGTTTTATTCCCACCAAAAGTATTTCGATAAACTTATAAATCTCATTAATAACGAATGTATTATGAATCAAAAAAGCTATTACACAGTCAATTTTGATAAAGTAATTGTGTATTTATTTGCCGATCACCCAAGAGAAGCCTGGGAGATGATAAAAAAGGTAATTTCCAGGAATGTAGATACAATCAGGTCGAGAGATAATTACGCAAACATTGCCAAATTGCTGATAACGGCACGCAAAATCAAGGGGATTGATTCAGACCTTAG
>CAILKW010000469.1 GCA_903834845.1 uncultured Bacteroidia bacterium
CTTAATCAACTGTCTGATAGATGGCCCAATACTAAAAGTATAGCCATCCATTTGTTTGTTTACACTTATTCTAATTGCTTCCATTTTTATTTATTATTCGTCTATGCAAAGATACGAAAAAAGGTCATGGTTTTGCAGTCAATTTTAAATTTTCACTGTTGCCCTAACATGAACGCGAACGACTGAAGCTATATACAGAGTTGCCATTTTTTTGTGAAGTTCAAAGGTAAAATGTTCGATTACCGATAAAAGTCTATTTCTTGTACAAAGTTTCAAGTTTGCACATCAGCCCATAAAAAAGGGTAATGACAGTTATATTGAATGTTAGGCATCTTTATTTATCTGTTTATCATTATGCTGCATTATTTGAAATCTACAATCGTTTCATCACCTGCAATATTCCTAATTTTCATTCGCAAAGGTTTTTTATTGCAGGTAATTTTTCCGTCCCAAAAATCTTTGGACTTTTTACTGTCAGTTATCAAATATCCGTTTTTGTCTATCTTTATTTCGCAATCACTTGTCCAACTGTATGCAGTTGTAGTGCAGTCTATTGATATTAATTCAATTAGCTCTAAACCTGTTTCGCTTATTTCAATTGGTTTAAAATTTGTTTTCTTTGGCTTTTCATCTGTTTCTTCGATTTCTACTTCATCGTCTGTCAGTTCGTTTAATGTTTTGTAATCGTTTTTGTTTAAGCCTTTTTTTTGATTGTATTCGTTAATTTTTTGCAGTAAACGGTCGCTTATAAATTTAGTAATTTCAATCTCATAGAATTCTTCACTGCTAAGGCACAAAGTCGTTAAGTTCATTCCTTGCGCCCCAGCTTCTTTGCTGTTAAAATGTCTTATTTCGTATCCAACAATATCGTTTATAACTACTTCGTCTAAAATCACTTTCAGGTCGCGAAGTACAATTTTTGTTTCGGTGTTGTTGTATTCGTCAATGAATTTGAGAAGCTCTTTTTCGTTGTCAATATCTATGTAGTAAACAATTACTTGCTTTGTATTATCGGGCAAATCGGGTACGGCTTCGTTTATTATACGGTTCATTAGCGGAATATCCAAAACTTTTGTACTGTGGTCTAACAGGTTTGGTATATAAACTGGCACTAAACCCAATCTGCTGTCGTTAATTGCGCCTTCCCAAAATTTATCCAATTGGTCTTCGTTGCGCAAACCGGTAATCAACGATTTTAATTTATCCATAGTTTGCACAGGATTACGAAACAAGGAAACTCCGTCTTTTATGTCTAAAATTTCAAAATTTGCATTTGTGGCTTTCAAGCGGTCCCTGGTGGTTTGTACGCTGTTTATACCAACGTCCACATGAATAAAATTACGTTTTAAATCGTTTGCCACTTTTGCAGTAACTCCGCTTCCGCCAAAAAAATCGGCTACGACTTTCACTTCAGAATTTCCCATACAAATTATTCGACTAATTAACTCTGGATTTTTTTCTGTAGCATAGTCATTTTGAAAAGAATAAGCTGAAATATCATCCCATAATGAATCGCAAAGCATTTCATCTGTAGCATCTAATTTATATTCGGGTTTACCAGTTTTTGGATTAGGACGTAATTTTCCTTCTTCAATCCATTTATCAGCAACTTCTTTTGAACGCATCCAATGCCTGTTTGAAGGAGGAGTTTTTTCAAACAACTCATAATCCATTCCTGTCCTAATTTCAGGAGCATCAAAAGAATGCCAACGTTCTTGTTTAGATGAGTAACGAGTTGGTGGGGCCAATAAAACATCATCATTTTTAACATAATAAAATATGCTGTCATTAGCAACATTCAATGCTTTAACAAATTCATTTTCTCTAATACTTTTCTTTGTTCTTTTAACAATAATTTCATTTCTAAAATTCTCTTCCCCAAATACTTCGTCCATTAAAATTTTCACATAATGCCCAATATGCCAATCAAGATGTACATAAATACTTGCAGTATCACTCATTACCGATTTTATTGCAAATAGATTTTCGTACATCCAATTGAGGTAATCTTCTTTGTTCCAAATATCACCATACATTTTTTCTTCAAACGAGCGTAGTTCTTCAATGTCGAGTTGTTCTTCTGCTTTTGCAATTTTTTCGGCAAGTTTAGGGTTACGGCGAATGTAAACTTTTTTTGCATAGTCGGCCCCGCTTGCAAATGGTGGGTCGATATATACCAAGTCCACTTTTATATCTTTGTCTTTCAGGTATGCACAAGCCGAGAGGCACTCGCCACGAATAATTAAATTTTTTGAATTTTCGCCTACTATTTCGTTTTTTTCAACTTCGTAAAGCGGCAAACCACGTTTTATACGGTCGTAAACCTTGTCGTTATCACGGTAGCGTAAAACACGACGTGTACGTGTCAAGTAGTCCAAAATTGCTTGTCCTTCAACAGTGTTCGGGGTGTATGGAATGTATTTTATTGGCATTTTTATTCGTTTAATAATTTTTCGACTTCAATTTTTAATACGGGCAAATGATTAATTATGATGTTCCAAATTTCAGCATTTTCAATATCATCATAACCATGCGAAATTCGGTTTCGTGTATCAACTATTTTGCGAGCGTTTGTAATTTTAATTTCCGGATATAATTCTAATAATCTTTTTATTGCCTCACCAATAATTTCCAAATTGCGTTCAACTGCATTTTGTAACATCACATTACTCGTGTAATTTTCAAATAAACGAGGTTGCCCAACAAACTCATCAATTTTTTTTATACAATCCGATACATCATAAAGAAGTTTATAATATTTATTATCCATAAATCTGAATTTTAGTTTCGTTTAATTCTTTAATAAAAAAAGGATTTTTTAATTGAGTTTCGGTAAGCAAATCTATATCACGATTTAAAGTTAATTTTAATTCATCTTCCATATCCCAGATAGATTGACCTCTATACAAAGGATCTAAATTTTCCTGAAAAGCAATCAATAAATCAATATCGCTATTATCATTAAATCTGTCGGAGCAAACCGAACCAAAAGCATAAGCTCGAATAATTTTATATTTTTTTAAAATATCTATCACTTTTGGTAATTTTTCTATTAAATATCTATTTAACATATGTATTTAGTTTTTAAAAAATTCGACAATGGTACTATTAAATTTTGCAAGATTGTTTTCTAATTTGTCATCATCTTGCAAAAATAGGTATTCAAATTTTGAATAGCCAAATTTTTCGTTGTTCATGTGTAAAAATTCAGTTTCAACAAATTGTTTTCGTAGTTTGAAAGCTGTTTGTTCAGCAAATCCACTTCCTTTGGTTTCAACTATCAAAACTTTATTTATTTCCGTGGTATTTCTTTTAATTATCAGAAAATCGGGTGTATAATAACCAACACGTTGATAATTTTTTCCTTTTTTTGCGTAACATAAAATCCTGAAATCAGTTAATTCACGTTCACCATTGTAGTATATTTCAAGGTTAAGCTCTTTGAATTGTTTGAGCGTTAATACTTCTTTCAGAAATTTCAATTCAAAAGCACTTTGTTCAAAATTATAAGGCAAATAATGAAAAGTTTTGTCTTTCGATTTTATGTTTGGTGTAACAGTATTTTTGGTAACATGTTCATCGAAAGAGTAATTTTGAGCAAAAGCACCAAAGCCTTGTTTTTCCATAATTTCAATCATCAATTTATACGATTTTTGCAAATCATCAATGTTTGGTGTTTCTGGTTGGATATTTTTTTCATCCATTCCAACTATTTTACGAACTTCTTCTTTATTTGGATAAAGCAAATTGTTATTTGGTATGCTTTCTAACTTTTCAATTATAAGCATTTGGGCCGCTTGCGGAATAATTTCGGTTTCAGTTTCAAAACTTCGGCGACAATGGAAAGCCAAACGAATTTGGGACTGAATATTTTGTTGTTTATATAACTCGTTAAAATACCTGTGGCCGTTTTTTTCAAAAGTTATTGTGTTAAATATCTTTTTCAATTGGATTTCAAAATTAGCTAAATCGTTGATTGAAATGGTATTGAAACTACCTTTTGAAATTTCCAATAACCAATTTGTAAAATGAGCAGGTTCTCCTTTTTCTTCAATTAAAAAATCTTTTGTCTGTTTGTCTTTATCAATCATATTATGCTGAATGATAATAGCTTGATTAAAATTATCTTGTACATTAAGATTTGAAATTTTTGTTTCGGGGTTTGGTTCTTCTTCTTCAATTATTGTATTGTACTCGACTTGCAATTGATAAAAGTTTATTTTTGGAAGTTTCAAATAATCAATTCTCGAAAAACGCTCAACCATATTGGGTTCTTCGCCTTTCGATAATCGGTTAATTTCGTAAATACTTGTTTGTTGCTCGTCATTTAGTTGTTTGTCGAGTGCTTTTGCATTGTCTTCGTTCAACCAAATAAGTGCGGTTTCGTTCTTGTTGTTTTTATCGACCTGACGCAAGCACCTGCAACTTGTTTGCAAAACCATATTTGTAGGACAATCTCCTTTTTGCGAAAGAATTACAGATGTTAAGCTTTTACAATCCCAACCTTCTTTGCCTACTTGCACCAAAAGAATAATTTTCTTTTTTGAAAGCGGTGTATCTAATGAAACAAAATCGGTTTCATTCTCTTGTGGTAGTTTAAATTCTTTATTTCCTTTGTGATATTTAAGAATAATATCGGGCTGAATTTTCATATCGCCAATCAAAAAAGGATAAATCCGTTCTTCCAATGTTTTTATACTACCGCAATAAATAGCAAGTTTAGCACAAGTACCATTTGAATAAACTGTATTTTGATAATTTGCCATAAAATCATCAACCCCTTTTCGTATAATTTGTAAAGGTTCAAGTTTTATAGCTTGTTCTACCCTTGGTTTTTTTAGGAATTTCTTTATTGCGGTTGTCAACGGATAATAATAAACCGTATTTGCAATTTGCGAAAATTTAAGCTGCACTCCTTCTGCAACATTTATTTTATCAATTGAACTTAAATAAGGCGTTCCCGAATAACCTAAAACACTGTTAATTGTTCCGTTGGCGTTCCACTTTGTAACTACCTGACGTAGTTTAATATCGTCGGTTGCAGCGTGGTGAACTTCGTCAATATGTATTTGCAGATTTGGAATTTTACTAATAATATTTCGCAATTCATTTGCTTCTTTGTCTTTAAGGTCATCATCAGGCTCAAACAAAACATTATCTTTTAGTTCTAATCTGTCCAAAATTACTTTTTCAGCATTTACAACCATTACAAGACCTTTTAACGTGTCAAAAGGTTGATGTTCGCTAACTTTTTTCGCATTAGGATTTTGCCTTCTTTTTTCTTTCGATGAATTTTTTGTTTGGTCTAATATTTCAAATTTCAGTTCTTTTTTCAAATTACTTGCTGCGGGTTCGGGAATAATCCATGTCGGGTCAAATTTTTCAATAGTTTTAATACTTGGTACAATTGACGATTTCAAACCCGAAGGAACAAGGATAATAAAATTATGGGCAAATATTTTATTATCGGGTTCATTATCTGCAAAATACAAATCAAGATAAATTATAGATGCCATTAAAAATGTTTTGCCGGCCCCCATTGGTAAACTGAAAAGATAATCGGTATAATTAATGCCGTAAAACATTCGTTTTGCCAAATCAATGAAATCAATTTCGTGAGCATGGTTTGCAATATATGTAGCCAACTCTGGCATAAAAGCACGATTGTAACTTTTATCTTTACCTGTCAGATTATACACATTTTGCAATGTAAAATCTAAAACATTTCTGGCAGTTTGATTTCTCATTAATTCAAATTGAGAAGATGCCGGAAATGTAAAATATTTGCTAACGTTTTCTTTTTCTGATACTAAAAATCGTTCCACAATCAATTGCCAAAGAGGCTTATTCTGACCTTTAATTTTTAGAAATAAATATGTTTCAAGTGCATTAATCTGAGCCTCTCGAAGTTGTTCCATATTCCGAATGTAAGAAATAATCGGTTTTATAGTACATTCATCGGAATTAATCCATTGATTTTTATGATATTCTATAATTGTTTGTAACATTCACGAATTTTTAAATTAAAAGTCAAAATTAACAAAAAAAAATAATAGAGCCTACACAGGCGGCTTTTTTCTTTTCTTTTCATTATTGCTTTATCGTTGTGTATCGGTTTGGTTTGTCGTTGGTTTTTATAGTGCCTAACATCTATATTCCTATAGTTGTTGATATATCCTTATCCGCAGCGCGATATTTACGCTATTGCATTGATTTAGTTTTATTTAAAAAATATTATTATCTACTATTGTATTCAAATTCAATACAGTAAGGCCGATTGGTATAAATCTTCCATTTTTGCATCATTCAAAACAAAGTCAGAACTACATAATACTGAAAATAAAGATGACTATATCTATCAACCGTTTTACTCAAAAGAGGTCTGAAGAATAACTAAACGCCTGTCGCCTGTCAAGCCAATTTTTAAATCTGTGGCGTATTCCGGAATTTTGCTTTCAATTACCTTATATTCACCGGCTTGAACCGCTATTTCAGAAATAAGTGATTCGTTAATTTTAATATTAAGAAATAGTATTTCTTTGGAAGGATTCCAAACTATCGTTGACATAAGCCGAGTCTTTGCCGGAACACGACACCAGAATATGGCTTCACCGATTGGATTTTTCGGATCAGCAATTTCCGGCACTCCTCCAAAATCCCTGTGAAAATATGGGCCAAAAATACGCCGCCCATAAGGAACGTATTGTTTTCCGGCTGCATTGTTCCATCCGCCCCCTTTTTCAGCCAGCAAATGACCATCCTTGTTAAGCAGAAGAGGTAAATTTTCATAAGAACCATATAAGGCAGGTTTCGAATTGATCATCAATCCATTATACACACCAACGACTATTCCTTTTTCAGTTTCATATTCTCCCCATAAAATTGGAGCTTCTATCAATACATGATTTTCATGTTTTTGCTCATCCGTCATATACAAAGTCATGTTTTTTAGAAGGCGGTCGGCAATGGGGTCAATGTTTGAGCGATTTACCAGATCAAAGCCTGAAAGCAAAACCGAACCTTTCCCATATAACATTTCTGCCAAGGCAATACCTTCTAAACCTATGCTATAATTCGCCAGAACAGCTATCTTACCGAAGTCTGTCTTATTTTTAAGTACAAAACCATTAGTCACAGGATAAATCGCCGGAAACCCTGGTTTTGTTTCCTGAAATCCGGTATAGTCACTCCATACCCTAAGCTCCCTGCGGGTAATGCCTTTGAAAATAGGATGATCGGGTCGTTCAGGATTGACATTGAACGAATTTCGGGAAGGACGGGGTGGCGGAGGGTAAGAAGGGTCATCAATATCCATTTTCGGGAAAGTGATGGCTACGGGTAAAACTTGTTTGAGGTATTTTTGATGCAGTGAATCCTGTCGCAGAATGATTACACGTGCCCCTTTTTCAACCACACTCAAAAGCAATGATGCCTGTTTTTCCAATTCAGAGTCTGCTGAATTTTCTCCAATTACAATACAATCAATAGGTTTAATATCATTGAAGTTACTGATAGACTGAAATGTAATCCCACTTTTTTGGAATGTTTCTATTGTTCTTCCTTCCTGATCGTATATTTTTATCGGTGAAGCTGTTTTAGCTTCACCAAAACTCTTTTTTCCTATAAAAACGTTGGTAAAATTGCGCGAAACTTCACGATTTCCGGCAAATACAACACCTTCGAGCTGATAATTTCCCTCAAAAAGAGATTCCGGTAAATGAATTTCAATTTGTTTTGAATGTATGGCATAATATGGTATATCAGGCAGTTGAACTGTATCGGCAAACCGGTGAGTATAAGCTTTGTCTAATAAACGAACTATAAGTTTTACCTGCTTTAGATCCGAAAAATCATCAGAATCGTTAATAATATGTGCCGTTGGATGGATTGTTGCTCCGGCATAAACCTGCGTTTGCCAGTTTTCCCAACTCAACAAAACCGGTGAATATGATAATTTTGCCTGCCAGACAACAGGTTTGGGCATCATATCGGTAAATGTATTGATTGTATGCCAGTTACGAAACATGATCGTAAATGGAAAAACACCTGAAGATTCCGGGTTTATTCGCCGAAGCCTTCTCAACAGCTCGGTAGCCTGCTTAAAGGTAAAACACTGGTGTTCGTCAGCCAACTGTGCCTGTTGGTTTTGTGGTGCGTGACCGGTCCAGTTTTGTTGCGATACCGGATTTTTATGATTTGGTGTCAGGTTGTAGCGACCATCAGGGCCGGTGTAATTGCCAACACATTCAGTAAAAGTAAGTGGTTGCACTTTGTCGGGAAAGGTGATCTGATCATAATCTCTGATATTTAAAAAAGTATAAGGAGATGCATAATACCAGCCCCAATAGCGATGTAAATCACAGATATCACCCGATTTTCCTAATCCATAACCGGCATTACCGATGTAAAGACGAGTTGGATCCCAAATTTTCAATTTATCAAAAGCGTAATCTAAAAACTGAACCCATTTTTTGGCAATCTCCCCGGAAAAGGGAACTTCATTTGTAAGTGAGTAAATAACTAATGAGGGATGGTGCATATAGGGACTGAACTTTTCGTTGTGATACCACTCGACCGCTTTATCGTAATTTCGAGGTGGACTTTGACCGTCAACCACAGCTGAATAGTTGCCTCCAAATACCATCATTCCTTGTTCATCGCATACATCGTACCAAGTTTGATTATCCGGAATTCGTATGATATTGACATTGATACTTTTCATAAAACGGACGTAATCCTCAGCAAAAGTGCGATCAGTTTCTACCTCTGATGGAATACCGCGACCAGGAGGATTGATAGCAATACCGCGCAAAAAGAGTGGATGACCATTTAGGAAAATTTGACCATTTTTGGTTTCAAAATCACGAAAACCGATGCGAAAGTTACTTGTTTGAATAGTAGTGCCGCCGTCAGACAGAACAATTGACAGGTTATACAATTTTGGTTTGGATGGTGACCATTGGATTGGTTGAAGATGGTTAACGCTGAAACATAGTTTTCCAAACTTACGTGATATTTCCGGTTTACCTTCCCAAAGTAGCTCTCCACTGTCTGCAGTTTGAATGTGGAGTTTTACCACCGGAGAAATGAGTAAAGATGAGTCTCTGGTTTCGATTGACAGGGAATTGCCTGAAGTTTTGACACAAAATTGATATTTTTTATTCTCACCTGCGAACAATGGATGGGTGAAGTATATCATTATCAAACCAATAATCAGAAACTTGTTGTAAGAAGTACTTATATGATTCATTTTTTTATGTTTGATTAATATTAATTTGGTTTCAGACGGATGTCTGTGTGTCTTAAACCAATATTTTGTTTCTCAGGTGGAGAGGAAAGGACTTGTGCCTCACTTCAAGAATACAAACTGCCTATCCCTTTCATTCAAGTTCACTATTTATTGGAATTCATTTGTATTTGTAACGCATTATATATTAAGCAATTGCATCAAATCCCCCCTGCCCCCCTTTTTTGAAAGGGGGAGTCGTTCAAACGTAAATTGCTTCCTTTATAATGTTTTCAAGAATAACTTGACCGAAAGGGATAAACAGTTAATACAAATACTATTTATGGAAGAGTTTTATCATTTTTTCGGCATATCGCTCTCCCATTATTCTGGTACTTTTTGAATCAAAGTGAGTTCCATCAAAGGTGGCGGTACTTTCAGATGTTACTACTGCCATTTTATTTATTTTTTCAGGCAACGTTAACATCATAAGATTGAAAACCTTTCGTTCAGGTTTGTCCTCCGAAAGTTGACCGGCAACGAATGGTATCTCCGGCAGTCCTAAATCGGCACGAAGAGATTTTATAAGTAAAGCAATCTTTTCGGGATAAATGTCGGTTTTTGAAACATCCGACTCACCCTGATGCCAGACGATTCCTTTTAAAGAGCCGCACTTCATCGCCATCTTTGCCCGTTTTACCGCTTCGCTGTATAACAATGTTCCGGGCATCCATTCTGAAATGGCTGTACCTCCTTTTGCATTGACTACTATTCCGATTTGTTTCCCCGGCAAAGCCTGCGCTATTTTGTAGGCAAAATTGTAACCAGGCCCCATCTTTTGCATTGAAAGATCTTTCCGAACAGTAGAATATTTGTTTAGCGGATTAGCTGCTTTTTCCCATTCAAAACCCTCAACTCCGGTAAAGAGAAAAACATTTTCCAATGAATCCCGATCCTGAGCCTCAATTTCAGCTCTGCCAGCCATATTTGACTGACCGATAAGTAGGAAAATTTCGAGATTATGTAGTTGTTTGCTTTGCTTGTTTTTCTCATCCGGCAAAATAGTCAGACCATTGGTTATATTGCAAAACAGCATAGACAACAATGCCACCAATACAATTTGTTTTATTTCCATTTTTCCAATTATTGAATTTTTTTTGTGTTGTAGTTTTGGTTAATAAGTCCATTGTTGGAATCATCATTAAAAACCAGCCGGAATTTATTCAATTCCAGCCGGTTTCACAGAATAATTATTGGTTATATCCTTGATTTTGAGGGAATCCGCCCATTGCATCTCTCTCGGCCTGAGGTATTGGCCAGCGTACATGATAGGGTTGAATATTAGTACGACATGAATAGTATAACGGATTGGGTGAGGCTACTCCTCTGAATGTTAAAATGCCGCCATATAATTGCACCCTTTCAACCAATTTACCCAGCCGTTTCAGCATAAACCATCGCTGTCCCTCGAATGCCATTTCACGAGCAAATTCATCAAGCAGAATATTCTCGTTAAAGGTGGTAAGCAATTGATTAGGTGTGACTAAAAGACGGCTTGCTCTGATTTTATTAATATATAGAAGAGCTTTAGTATTATCGCCAAGACGCATATAAGCTTCGGCAGCTGTAAACAAAACCAAAGGAAACCGAAACATATAAATGTTGTTGTACGATGATGTAACAAGCGGTAATTTCACCCAATCCCAATATTTTTTACAGGCAATATTGGCATTATTGTAGTAATTGTTGCCTGTCAAACTGCTATTGTCTGAAAGTTTTAAAGTGTCTCCCATTTTATATTTCAGTTTGCTGAAATCATAAGCAGGATCATTATAGGTATAATTATGTTGCCACCATGCACTCCAACGCTTGTCATTTTTTGTGTCATAAAGACTGATCAGGTAAGGGTTCGGAAAGATACGCGCCCATCCGTAACCACCAAAAGCAGTGGCTGTTATACATCCTGGAACTGAGCGGTAAGTAGGAGTAAATACTAATGGAAGACGGTGAGCAGGACCTCCACCGGCGGCAACTTCATCAAACTGCATCACATACATCGCTTCTTTGGTGTTATTCTTACGGTCTTGCAAGAAGATTTTGTCAGGACTTTCAAGCGCGAAAGGTCCTTCAAGAATGATTTTTTCAGACTGGGTAGCGGCTGTCTGATAGTCTTTTAACCACATTCCTACATCTGCTCTGAGCAATCGCACAACCCCTTGATTGAATCTACCCTGAACAACAGTCCAATCGGCAGCGTAATATTCGATTGCTTTGTCCAAATCGGCAACAATCAGTTTATAAACATCCTCCTGTTTAGCCGCTGTAAAAGTCCTGCCGTCAATGTTTTGGTAAGTTGTAGGATCGGTATTTAACCAAATATTGTCAAATTTGCGAACTAACCAAAAATAGGCATAAGCACGATAGGTGTAGGCTTCGCGAAGAATTGCTTTTTTCTCTTTGTCAGTTAGTGTTGAAGCTTCGCCAAAAGTGATAATACTGTTGGAGCGTTCAATAATCCGATACCATTTTTGCCACCAGCTGCGTATTGGTGCCTGCAGAGTTAAATCAATATCGGTACGATAGCGTGAAATATCGGCAGCGGCGGCCCTGTTGAAATCAATATCTGTTCCACCGTCACCCATAATATTTGCAAAGTTACTTGACTCACTCTCACTCACTTGGGCTCTTTCAATGGTATATAAACCATTAACTGCAGCTTGCAATCCATCGGCAGTTGTATAAAGAAAATCTGTTGTAACTGCTGAAGGATTTTTTTCAACAAGATATCCATCGCACCCTGAAATGATCAATGCAAGCAATAGTGCGAAAATGTAGCCTGTATTTTGAATATAATTAGCTTTCATAATGGTAGAAATTAAAAATTAATATTGATTCCAAATGTATAATTCTTTGTTTCAGGGTAGTTATTAGCCAATGTTTCAGGACTGTAGGACAAAAAATCGGTTTTAGTCCAGATATTGTCACCCGAAACATATACTTTTACCTTTGACATTCCAATGAAATCCAACCATTTTCTTGGAAAATTATATGATAATGAAATATTTCGTAATCTTATATATGAGGCATCTTTGTAAGCTATTGTACCTCTGTATTCTGAATAATTGGTTGCATGAGGCCGAAACATAGTATTCGAAGGATTTTCAGGTGTCCAGTAATCGCGTTTAATACCATTTAAAACCCCGTCAAGTCGTCCGCCATAGTTAAATTCCTGCATAAAAGGATTTTGACGGATAACACCCTGAACAATATATAATTCAGCTCCCAGTTCAAATCCTTTATATGACAGGTTGTTGGAAATAGAACCCATCCATTTTGGATCTCTCTTAATAATTACACGGTCATCTGCATTAATGATTTTGTCTCCTGTAACGTCAACAACTCTAACATCTCCCGGACGGGCATTTGGCTGAGATGAATGTGCTATATCATCGGTTAATTGCCATATTCCGTCAAATTTATAGTCATAATAAACGTTTACAGGTTGATCAATAAACCAATTATTGGAGACATCGTCAATAAATTTGCCGGTAACAGGGTCTTTAAGAACGCCTTTTATAAGTTTGTTTTTATTTGCCGAAAAATTGCCGGAAATTGACTAGGCAAAATCATTCGTTGATACGATGTATCCGGTTAATGAAATTTCGATTCCGCTGTTTTGTATCTCGCCCAGATTAGCAGGAATATTTGAATAACCCAAAACCGTTGGAACCTGACGATCAACCAAAAGATCAGTAGTATTTGATTTGTAATAGTCAAGGTTTGCCGTTAATCTGTTGTTAAAGAGCGCAAGATCAAGACCTGCATTTGAAGTAGTAGTTGTTTCCCATTTAAGATCAGGATTAGGTAACGAAGTACCCGGCAGGTATCCAACAACAGGGGTGGTGCCAGAGACATAGAAATAATTGTCGGCAGTTGCAAGACTTCCGTAAGGAGAAATAGCCTGATTCCCAATTTGACCATAGCTCAAACGTATTTTAGCTTCATTAAGCCAATTAAAATTTGTCATAAATGATTCCTTATGAAGATTCCATGCAACTGATCCTGATGGGAAATTTCCCCATTTATTATTAGTTCCAAACACAGATGAACCGTCACGGCGGACAGAAAAGTTGAACAGGTATTTATCCTTCAGATTGTAATTTACGCGACCCATATATGAAAGCATTTTACGCTCGTCGCTTCCTCTACCGACTTCCGAGGCAATATATGAATTCAGACTGTTGATACCAAAAAAATCGTTACCCAACTGTATGGCAGTACTTACAGTTGAAGTATTATATCGAGGCTCAACACCCTGCATTACAGTAATATCCAATTTATGAATTTCAGCGAATGTTTTTTCATAAGAAAGAATATTTTCCAGCATATATTCGCGTGTGTCATAAAAACTTGCACTCGCATAGCCTTTTCCCAGAACGCCAGGGTCATCGAAAGACCTGAAATAGTCTGTTTCGCGGTGACGACTGTTCATACTTGCATTCAATTTGTATTTTAATCCGGGCAAAAATGATGGTGTTATTTCCAGATAGCCATTAAGAATTATTCGCTCTGCTTTATATTCGTAATTTCTCGTTTTATCATAATACAATGGGTTTACCGATTTTCCGTCTCCGGTAGGATAAAGTATCAGTTCTCCATTATCATCATAAATTTTTGATATTGGTGTGAAAGTGATAAAATCCTGCCATGAATTGGTTTCTTCACCTTGATTATATGTGGTGTAATAAGCTGAAAGACCTGTTTTAAAAGTATTTGATATTTTCTGATCAATGGCCAATTTACCCGAATAGCGGGTTAAGTTTGAACCTGTTCGGATTCCTTTCTGGTCTAAATAACCAATCGAAGCAGAGAATTGAGTATTTTCATTTCCACCCGATATTGAAATGTCGTTCTTTATTAATGGAACATCTTTATTAAATGCAAAGTCTGTCCAGTTTATATAATTTTTGTTCGCAATACTTGACAGCTCATTAGGATTAAACATTTGATCATCATTAGGATATGTACCTTTCCAACCGTTTGCAGCAGTAGCAAGATCTCCCCTGTAAGCCTCGCGCCTAACCTGAATGTACTCTTCAGGTGAGAATATTTCGAAATTGGGATCAACATTTTGGATACTATAATAAGATTGGAAAGAAACCTTTACCTTATTACTTGTGTTTGAACCCTTTTGTGTGGTAATAAGTATAACACCATTAGATGCACGTGCGCCATATATTGCCTGTGAAGCAGCATCTTTCAAAACAGACATACTCTCAACATCGTTAATATTAATCTCGTTGATATTTGATATAGCAACGCCATCAACAACATAAAGTGGTGAGTTTCCACCTTTTAGCGATTTAATACCCCGAAGCAACACGTTTGAACTACCACCCGGGCGGGCATCGCTGAGTGTTACATACAATCCAGGTACTTTACCTTTCAACATTCCCTGAAGGTCAGTTGTTGGCTGTGCTATTAGCGCGTCAGTCTTAACCGTTGTAACAGAGCCTGATATATCACTTCGTTTTTGTGTACCATAACCTACAACCACAACTTCATCTACACTGACTACATCAGCTTCGAGTTTTATATTTATGGATAAAGAAGTTCCGATTTCAACTTCCTTTGTTTTCATTCCAATGTAAGAAAATACCAATGTCCGGGCATCCGAACCTATTGATAAGGAATAACTTCCATTAACATCAGTAATTGTTCCCGTTGTAGTCCCTTTCACAACCACAGTAACTCCAGGCAGTGTACCGCCGTTAAGCTCAGTAACTTTCCCTGAGATAGTCCTGGGCTGTGCAAAACTGTTTATTCCCAATAAAATCAGGAGCATAAACAATCCGATTCTCTTCAATACTAATTTTTGCATCATACGTCTTATTTTTATTAATTAATTTAAATGAGAAATTATATACATGAGAAAAATAAATAGCAGTAAGATGGTGAAAGCGATAGATATCAATTGTATTAATATTTTTCTTTTAGCTCGATCCATAACATAAATAATTATGATTTTAAACGTTCAAAAATATGGGATGCAAGCCAATTAATCCAATAAATGTGTATCAGAAAGGTAGGGTTGATGTTACAAATTGAGTTTAATCTGTATCAATTTTACCCGTTAAATGTTACAAATCAAATAATCACAAATCACAAAATGGTACATATAGTTACAAATCAATACTATATGTCTTTTTTGAATTGTTTTGAATATTCAGATGGCGAAATTCCGAAATGTTGTTTGAAACAGGTACGAAAGTAGTCAACATCATCAAAACCGACAATTGAGCTGACTTCGTTTATATTCATTTTGTTTTCACTAAGTAGCCAGGCAGCTCTTTTTAAACGGATGCTACGAATAAATTCAACAACAGTCAGGTTAGTCAAAGCTTTAATTTTCCGGTACAAATGAACTCTGCTTAAACCAAGTTCACTACTTAGTTTTTCGACACTTAAAGATTGGTCAGTCATGTGATTTCCAATATAATCAACAGCATTTTTTAATAGTCGTTCATCAACTGATGTAACTGTAATTTTTGCGGGATCACAAATTGTTTCGCGTACAAAATGACTGCGGATTATTTCACGCTGACGAATAAGGTTTCGGACTCGTAGCTGCAAATATTCGGCACTGAAAGGTTTTGTGATATAGTCATCGGCACCGGTTTCCAAGCCTTTATATTTAAAAGTAATTGACGTTCGCGCAGTTAATAAAATTACCGGAATATGACTGATTCGAATATCTGTTTTAATTTTTTTACATAGTTCAATTCCGTCCATAAGTGGCATCATAATGTCGCAAATAATCAAATCAGGTGCAATATCAATCGCCATTTCCAATCCTTTAATACCGTTATCTGCTTCTTCGACAACATATTGCTCAATAAATAAACTCTTAATAAAGCTTCTTACTTCCAAATTGTCTTCAACAATGAGAAGCCTGATTTTTTCGCTTGAATTAGTTGATATTTTTGTCTGTTGATCAACAGGTTCTGAAATCCACGCTGAATCATTTATAATCTCGTTCGCCTGAATTGATGTTGAGAATAAGGTTGAATCTTTACTGTTTTTAAAACCGTCAACAATTTCGTCCTCGGTAAGATGGTCTTTTCCCATTGGCAATGTAACTGTAAACCTGGTAAATCCATCTTTTTCAGGTGTTTTTTCAAGACTTTCTACAGCAATTTTCCCCTTATGAAGGGCAACAAGTCGCTTGGTTAATTCGAGACCAACTCCCGAGTCTAACGGAAAAAGGTTCTCTTTTGAAACGGACACAAAAAATCTTTCGAAGATTCTGTCCAATAAATATCCGGGAATACCTCTTCCATTGTCTGTTACCATAATAACAGCTTGTTCTGTTTTGTGTGCAAATTTATTATTATCAGTTGATTGGCTTGTACCTTCAGTTAGCTTTAGTTCAAGAGTGATTTTGCCGTCTTTAGAAGTATTTTTTATCGCATTTGATAAAAGATTATATAAAATCATTTCCATTTTATCGCGGTCGAAGTAAACTTCAAGGGAGGTCTCAGAAGATTGAAATTCGAAAGCAATATTTTTAATACCTGCCATTTCTTTAAATGCCAGGCTAATCTCTTCCAGAAATTTAACCAAATCATCTGAAGTTGCCTTTAGTTTTTCGTATCCTGCATCCAATCTTCTAATATCCAATACTTTGTTTATCAGGCGCATCATCCGGTTACCATTTTGTTGTATAAGGGTAAGCTGGTTTCTCAGACGACTGTTCAAATCGGATTGTTTTATAATTTGTTCCAGAGGAGCAACAATCAATGTTAAAGGAGTTCTTAATTCGTGAGAAACATCAGTAAAAAACTTCAGTTTCATCTGGTGTAACTCCTCCTCCTTCTCTCTCTGAAAATGCTCCATAGCTAATTGATTGTTAAGGTTTACCCATTGTTGAGATAATCGAAAAAAAGCTGTCAGAAGCAATATTAAAAGGAGGAAATAACCGATAAATGCCCAATTAGTAAGCCACCAGGGGGGTAGAATTGTAAAAATCAATGATTTATAGGTGGAGTCCCAAAATTCGGAATTAGTTGTTGCCTGTAACCGTAATTCATATTTTCCTGATGGCAGATAATTAAAATTTAATGTTCGTTGGGTACCAATGTTTACCCAATCTTTATCAATGTTAATCAAGCGATAACGATAAAAAGTATTGTTTGGATTTATGTAATTGATACCCAGAAAATCAACAGAAATATCCCGAAACTGATAACTAAGTTTAATGGCTTCCTTGCTATTAGTCAATTCGTAAGGCAGAGAATGACTGGTAACCTCCTTGCTATTTGATCTGACCCGAATGTTTGAAATAATGATTTTTGGTAAAAAAGCATTGTCATCAACATCCTTAGGCATAAAAGAATTATATCCGTTAACTCCTCCAAAATATAACTCTCCTGATTTAGTTTTCATGGTGCTCATCGGATAATACTGAAGCCCCTGCAATCCTTGGGTGATAGAAAATGTTTTAGCCGACAATTTCAGTGTTTTGCTGCCTGAATCAGAATAAGTGATTTTCGATAACCCTTTATTGGTTGATAACCAGAAAAAGCCATTTTCATCCTCCAATATACCATTTATAGTATTGTCGGGTAGCCCTTTATCGGCGTTCAACCAAAGTATCTTGTCTTTTTGAATTACAAATAGCCCAAATCCCTGAGTACCTATCCAAATACGTCCCTGATGATCTTCATAGAGACTTTGCACATACTGGATAGTTAACGGCAATTGTTTTAAATAAGATGTAAGATCAATAATTTTCAGACTTACCCTATCAATGCAAGCCAAACCACCCTGATGCCCAACCCATAAACGGTTTTGATGGTCGGCTGTAACCACATTTACATTTTTTACATTTGGTGCAACAACTGATTTAAATGTTTTTGATTCAGAATCAAATGTTTGTAATCCACCTCCATTGGTTCCAATCCATAATAAATTGTCATCATCAACGAAAACAGAATGAACCTGGTTATTTGCTAATGAATTACTGTTTTCAGGTTGATTTTGGTAATTGGTAAAACTTTTAGTTTGTTTATTGAAATAACTAAGACCGTTGTAGGTTCCAATCCATAAATTCCCTTTTTTGTCACGGGTCAAAGACTTTACATTATTGTGCACCAGACTGTTGCTATTTTCATGAAATGAATAATTGATACTTTTATTATTTGAAAACTCCCGATAAATCAATCCACCGCCTTCTGTTGCAATCCATAAATCGCCATTATCTTCCTCTAAAAACCCTGAAATAACATTACACGTTAAAAAATTATTTTCACTTGTAGTCATTTTGGAATGAGGAAAAAGATTGTTCTGCGAGTGAAAATAGTTGATTCCACCCGCATAAGTGGCTAACCAAATACCACCCTGATCGTCACCGAAAATATCACGGATAGAATTGTTACTGATACCTTCAGGATTATTGGCAGCATATTGATAACCCGAAAAGGTCTTATCTGTCAGGTTAAGAATACTTAGACCTTCCATTGTTCCAAACCATACTTCATTTTTACAGAAATAAATCTTACGAACGTGATTACTTACAAGTTTGCTATTATTTACATTGTATTTTTCAGATAATACCAAACGATCTGATTGTATTGTAAAAGAGAATATACCTTGTTCCTCAGTCGCAACCCAAATTTTTCCAGCTGAATCTTCTTTGATGTCACGAATTTCAAATTTATTAACCCCTATATTCTGATTCATCGAAAGGGATACTCTGTTTAATTCCCCATCCTTATAAAGATTTAGACCAGCACGAGTGCCAACCCAAATTTTGTTTTTACTGTCTTTGAAAAAGCAGGTGATGCTATTCTCGTTGAGTGTTTTAGCATTGTGGGTTGGTACTTTTTTAAAAGAATTTGTGGAAGGGTCATATACATCAATCCCTGATGGTGAACCGATTAAGATTTTATTATCAGTTGTTTCAATAATTGAACGGATATAATTATGAGATAATCCTTTGCCATCTGTTCTGAAAAAATACTTCTCGAAAACATCCTTATTGTGTTGATAACGGTTTAATCCTAAAGTTGTTCCAATCCAAAGATCACCGTTGTCTGCCTCGAATAAGCAATTGATTTGATTGTTGGAAATACTGTTTTTATCGTCAAAATTTTGCTTGTAAACGGTATAGTTTATTCCGTTGAAACTACATAGCCCGTCACGAGTTCCGATCATGATAAGTCCATCATGAGTTTGAGTAAGGCATAAAACTGAATTATGACTTAAACCGCCACTCATGTCATATTTTCTGAAAGTTTTTCCAAAACATAAGGAAAACAGTAAAAAATTGGATATTAATATGATACAAAACTTTTTTCGCATAATTCATTAAAAGGTATTAACCCTTGTTGCTTCAAATTTCAACCTTACTATTTTGCAAAAAGCAACATTAAACAGGTATGAAATGCCATTCCAAAGTAATCAGTTTTTTTTTAGAAATTTGTTGTTATTTTGCATCATTCAATACAAAGTCAGAACTACATAATCCATAAAATTAAGATGACTAAATTTCTAAGAGTTTCCTTGCTTGTTTCACTTCTGTTAATTGTTTGGCAGATTGGGTTTTCCCAAAATCTTGAAGACCGGATTAAAAGCTTGCCCGGTATTATTTCGGTTGAAAAAATGGAGCATAATCAGTTTTTCACCGAGTCTTTGATAATCATGGTAAAGCAACCGCTCGACCATTTACATCCTGAACAAGGTACATTTCCGCAACGTGTTATACTTTCAAATCTTGGATTCAACGCACCTGTCGTAATTATAACTGAAGGCTATGGCGGAGGCTACGCTGCCAATCCCAGATATCTTAATGAACTATGCCCGCTATTGAAGACAAATCAGTTATTTGTTGAACATCGGTTTTTCGGTAAATCGGTTCCTGACTCTATCGAATGGAAATACCTCACAGTTGAAAATGCAGCGGCCGATCATCACCTTATTGTTGAGTTATTCAAAACTCTTTATCCCAACAAATGGATAAGCACCGGTATAAGTAAAGGTGGCGAGACTGTACTTTATCATCGGGCACTCTATCCTAATGATGTCGAAATATCAGTTCCTTATGTGGCTCCTGTTAATTTTTCGATTGAAGAGAAACGCCATGATCTCTTTATAAGGCATAAAGCCGGTTCTGCTTCCGAACGTAAAGCAGTTGCAGAATGTCAGATTGAAATTCTGAAACGGAAAAAGCAGTTGATGCCACTTTTTGATCAATTTTGCAAAGAAAAAAACTACAAATTCAGGGTCAGCTCCAGTGAAATTTACGACTATTGTGTGCTTGAGTTTGCTTTCTCCTTCTGGCAATGGGGTCGTCCGACAAAAGAAATTCCGGGTTCTGCTTCAGCCGACAAAGAGTTTTTTAATTATCTGATCAAAATCTGCTCACCGGATTATTTCGATATCGAGAGCGGAAAATCTACATTCCCATTCTTTGTTCAGGCACTTAAACAGTTAGGCTATTATGGCTATAATACTAAACCGTTTAAGGGTTTGATGGAATTAAGTGATACAAAGGGTTATATTTTGAAATTGTTTATGCCACCGTCCACCAATTTTGATTATGATCCATCTATGAGTTTACTTGTGAAAAAATATTTAAAAAAGGATGCCGAAAAGATTTTATTGATTTATGGCGGAAACGATCCCTGGACAGCTTCAGCTGCCTCAACATCAGGAAATCGAAAGATTCTCAAAGTCGTTCAATCCGGTGGAAGCCATCGCACGAGGATAGGAACAATGCCTGAAAAGCAGCGTAAACTTGTATTGGAAAAATTGGAAAAATGGTTGAACTAAAAATGGAATTATGAAGATAAAAATCAGAGTTCTATTCAAGGATTATTGGATTCTGCTTTTGTTCGTAGCAGTGAAAATGATTTTACAAATGCTTGTCGTGAACCCTGTTTATGAGTTGCATCGAGATGAATTTCTTCATCTTGATCAGGCTAACCATCTCGCTGCAGGTTATATATCTGTTCCACCTTTAACATCATGGGTCTCTTTCATTATCAAACTTCTGGGTGAAAATGTATTCTGGGTGAGGTTCTTCCCTGCATTATTCGGAGCTTTTACTTTGATCGTCATCTGGCTTATTATTGAACAACTAAATGGAGGAATACTTTCAAAAATACTTGTAAGCTCACTTTTTGTCTTTTCCATTTTTGCAAGAATCAATATTCTTTATCAGCCCACTTCATTCGATATTCTTGCCTGGACATGCGTTTTCTACTTTCTAATCAGATTTATCAAGGAGGAAAGATCTGTCTATCTGTTCTTTATAATGATTTTCTTTGTTCTGGGATTTTATAACAAATACAATATCATATTTCTTTTATTGGGAATTTTTATTGCACTGTTGATAACCGATTTTAAGAAAGTATTTGGAAAAAGAGATTTATATTTAATACTATTGGTAGGTCTTATACTACTTATACCCAATTTATTATGGCAATACAACAATTCGTTTCCTGTCATTCACCACATGCAAGCATTGAAAGAGACGCAGTTAAACCATGTTGACAGAATTGGATTTTTGAAAGAACAATTACTATTTATGTTTTTTTCATTACCCCTTTTTATTGCTGCCTTTGCAGGTTTTATAAACCATATACCATTTCGAAAATTTCGGGCAATCGGGTTTGCATTTGTTATTACTATGTCAATCTTCATTTTTCTAAGAGCCAAAAATTATTACGCTTTGGGTCTTTACCCTGTATTGTTACCTTTTGGCTGTGTTTATCTGGGAAAGTATCTGAAACAGCACTTTAAGAATTTTGCTCGTTTTTATATTGCAATTAATATGCTGTTCTTTGCATTAGCAGCAAAGTTTATTTTTCCATTGCTAAGTCCGGAGGAAATTGCTCAAAATAAGCAACAGTTTGCTGCTCTTGGTCTTTTACGTTGGGAGGATGGAAAAAATCATGATCTGCCACAAGATTTTTCAGATATGCTTGGCTGGAAAGAGATGGCAACAAAAACTTTGACTGTTTATAATTCATTGTCAGACAGTGAAAAGCATGAAACTTTGGTATTCTGCGACAATTACGGACAGACCGGAGCACTGAATTTCTATAACAGAGGGAAAATGGCCGAAGCATATTCATTCAATACCGATTATCTTTTTTGGATTCCTGACGGTTTAGTAATCAAAAATGTAATACTTGTAGGCAAAGCCCCCGGCGAAAATGTCATAAAGTTATTTGAACAATTCTCAATTGAGGCCGTTATAGAAAATCCTGATGCACGCGAACGTGGAAAATCAATTTTTCTGCTTAAAGGTGCAAAAGAGGGATTCTCGGAATATTTCAAAGCTGAGATGAACCGTAGAAGGATTGAATTGGATTGTTTTTAAATGTAATATTATGTAACTATGAAAGCGAAAATTGGAATTATTGGTTCAGGAATTGTTGGACAAACATTAGCTGCAGGTTTTTTAAAATACGGCTATGAGGTGATGATCGGTAGCCGCGACCTGACCAAATTGGCAGATTGGAAATCAAAAGCAAGTGAAGGCGGATCAATAGGTTCGTTTGCCGAAGCTGCTGAATTTGGCGATATTATCGTGTTGGCGACCAAGGGTACTGCTGCTTTAGAAGCTCTTCAATTAGCAGGAAAAGCAAATCTTTCGGATAAGACAATTATTGATACAACAAATCCTATTGCCGATACTGCCCCCGAAAACGGAGTACTTAATTTCTTTAGTGAATTGAATGATTCTTTGATGGAAAGATTGCAAAACGCCTATCAGGAAGCGAATTTTGTTAAAGCGTTTAATAGTATTGGGAGCAGTGTGATGATCAACCCAGATTTTGGGGTTGAAAAACCAACTATGTTTATTTGTGGTAACAGTCTGAAAGCCAAGGATGAAGTTACCGAAATTTGTTCACTGTTCGGATTCGAAGCAATGGATATGGGAACTGTTGAAGCTGCAAGAGCTATTGAACCTCTCTGTATGTTGTGGTGCATTCCGGGATTTCGCGAAAATAAATGGAATCACGCATTCAGGCTTTTAAAAGGTTAAAACAGGAAATGGAGTAAGCAGAAAGCAGTATGGAGTAGGCAGTATGGAGTAGGCAGTATGGAGTAAGCAGTAGGCAGTAGGCAGTTAGCAGTAGGCAGTATGGAGAAAGCAGTCGTGAGTCAAATTACGACTGCTTTCTTTTTCTTTGAATTACAACTTCCGGTTGCCGGAATCAACTTTTGGTTTGCCGACAAACGATTTCCTGTTTTGCTTTATTTCTTCTCCCAGATTGTAACTTCAATATTGCTGTAGGAATACTTTCTTTTATTAATTCTTTTTACTGATGGGATTATAATCGGGCCGTCAATCTTTGTGAAAGTTGCGCTTAGCAAAGATTCAAGGTCATCTTCTCCCCATATTTGTTCTCCCGAATCACGGTAACCTCCAACCCAGTTTTCACGTTTGGTGCAAGACTCGCTCCAGTCAAATCCGGTAGCAACAATTAACCTTCCACCAGAATTGATTCGTTTATGGACACTGGTTAGAAAATGACGCGGATTGTACATCTGGTCAAGTATATTGTTGAGCAAAACCATGTCATAACCAACAAAAATAGACTTCATGTTCGAGGCATCAGACTGTAGAAAAGTAACTTTACCTACAAGTGATTCGAATCCCAAATTATTGAGATTCAGTTGATGATACGATAATAGGTCTCCTTCTTCAGGAAAAACATAATTAAAGCTGCCATTCTCCTGTAATTGTACTGCAACCTTAATATTACGCGCGGTGAAATCAAGGCCTGTTACTGAATCAAAGCTTTTGGCCAGCTCCCACGTAGTACGTCCGGTACGGCAACCAAGATCCAAGGCACTACCCAAACTCATTCCTGCATATTGAATTGCAATCTCGGCAATTTGCTGATAATAATTTCTGACTCCCGGCAAACCAACTCCATATTGTGCCTCGCAATGAAGAATAACCTCAGGATCAGTCTCGTATATATCCTGCGGAATAACCACCTCGTTGGCTGATTCTACATATCTGAAACCGGCATGTTGGTAAAAATGACGCCGAAAAGCATAACGCGAATTACCGATTGCTTCATTACCTGTTGAAATCCAGGATCCTCCTTTAATCAGATTATGCTTTGTATCGAAAGTTGGAGTTGAAAAATCATCGTAAATCGGGTGAATTTTGAAACCCTCAAATCCATTTATAGGCGTTTCAGTCCATTGCCATACGTTTCCTATCAGATCATAAAACTCATTGAACCTGAACCTGTCAACAGGACAAGGACTTTGAAAATGCTCCATGTTAATATTTCCGGGAGCGGTTTTCCAATATGGCAAATCGGGAATATTTGCATTTTTGTAAAGCACAAACCATTCATCTTCAGAAAGAAGGCGTAACGGTAAACCTGTTTGTTCCGATTTCCAGTTACAAAAGGCTTTGGCTTCAAGAAAATTAACCTCAACCGGCCAGTTCAGAGGCATTGCTGTCTCATTGAAAACAAGTCGTAATTTCCACTCGTTTCCCTCTTTTTTCCAAAACAAAGGATGTTGAGCTTCCTTAAATTGCTTCCAATTCCACCCTTCTTCTGTCCAGTATTTTTGAATCTGATAACCTCCGGCATCGACAAATTCCAAAAATTCACCATTTGAACAAAGGTATTTTGAAGCTTTAAATGGTTGTATATCTGCCGTATGAATTCCATATTCGTTATCCCATCCATAAAGCGAATCGTTGAATGATTTGCCTATTGTTAGTTGCTTGCCATCAACAGAAATCAACGAGTTTTCAAGGGCAGGTGCTGCTTCGGAACAAAGATTCCAGTCCAAAACAGGTTTCAGGTATTGTAATGGTATCTGACGAATCAACACCGAAGAAGTTTCAAGATGAATACGCTCATGTTCAATTCCCATCATAATTACCCAGAAAGGATTGTCCCATCCAATCGGCAAATTCAACGGAAGAGTTTTTATCAATTCATCTAAAGTTGCTCTTACTTTGTTTCGATACTCCGTCACTTCTTCAACAGTTGGCCAGTCGTAATGGCTTGTATTCATATCGTCCCACGACATTTCATCAACACCAATAGCGAACATAGATTCGTATCGCGGATTGATTCTGTTACTAAGTATTTTACTAACAATCAGTTTATTGATATAAAAAGTAGCGGTATGCCCATAATAAAAAATCAAAGGATGGCGCAATGGGTCGGCTTTTTGATACATTGCCGACTGATCGGCAAAAACTTCGAAAAGCTGCTCGTCAATATCAAAAGTCTTATGAAAATAGTCGAGAATCTCCTTCCTTTTTTCTTCCGGATTGCCTTCGTTTAAAATAGGTGTCTTGGTGTGATAGAGCGGATTAACGTTCATAACTTTATATTTTAAGTTTTATCATCAGGGTTCGATACAAAAGCTGAATGAATTCAATTTCAAAGATAAGGAATGATTTTGTTTAAATGTTCATTTTTTTATGGAAAATAAAAATCCAACCAATCAGCAAAATTTAGACTAAACCGAAAGATAAACCTGACAGATTCAGGAATATAATTCTCCCGGAAATATAGACCACTGGTTAAGTTGGAAAAAGTATATATTACCAGCATTTATGAGCAAGAGTAGAAAAGTATTTACTATGGCATTTATGGCCCGGTTAGCCATTGTCAAAATCGTATGATATGGAAGAGCTTTGTATGGCATTGCTTTACAATTGCCATATACGCGAAACCATATAATGTTAAATTCCTTCGTCCGGCAAGCACAAAATGAATCTTACAATGTTGAAAGATGAAGTATTAAGAATACAAGATTTCTATTATTGAAACAGCACTTTCACAAAAAAAGGTTAGACATTAATGCCTAACCCTTTGTTTTTCAATCTGTCGGGGTGACAGGATTTGAACTTGCGACCCCGCGCCCCCCAGACGCGTACTCTAAACCAAGCTGAGCTACACCCCGATTTGTTTTGCGTTTCCTGACGCAGTGCAAAAGTAATCCGCTTTTTCTTTTCTGCAAATATTTCTTTAGTGAAAATTTTATTTTAACTTTGACAAACAATAATATAAAATCAAATGGAATTATTTAAGCCTATGAATATTGGTGATATTCAACCGAATAGAGTTGTTTCGGAAGTAAAACCTGAACACGTAAAATGTTTGATCATTGGTTCAGGTCCTGCTGGATTCACAGCAGCAATTTATGCCGCAAGAGCCAACCTTAACCCCGTTCTTTACGAGGGATTACAACCTGGTGGACAATTAACTACAACAACCGAAGTTGAGAATTTTCCCGGTTATCCGCAAGGTATTACAGGTCAGGCATTAATGGATGATCTTAAGGTGCAGGCAATGAGATTTGGTACTGATGTACGTTGGGGCTTGGCAACAGAAGCCGATTTTTCCGGACCTGTTCATAAGATTACTATTGATAGTGAAATAGTTATCGAAGCTGATACTGTAATTATTGCAACAGGGGCAACCGCTCAATATCTGGGTATTGAGGATGAGACGAAATATGCCGGTTCGGGTGTTTCAGCTTGTGCAACTTGTGACGGATTTTTCTATCGTAAGAAAGATGTTGCAGTTGTTGGCGGTGGAGATACGGCATGTGAAGAGGCGATTTATCTTGCCGGATTATGCCGAAAAGTTTACATGATTGTTCGGCGCGATGCTTTAAGAGCTTCTAAGGTGATGCAGGAGCGGGCAATGAAAACCCCAAATATTGAAATATTATGGAAGCATCAGACCAAGGGTTTGTTTGGAGATGGTGTTGTGGAGGGGGTTACTCTTATTAAAAATAAAGGTGAAGCCGATGAATCGGTAGTAAATATCAATGTAGATGGTTTCTTTCTTGCCATCGGTCATCAGCCTAATTCTCAGATTTTTAAACAATTTATCGAAACCGATGAGGTTGGGTACATTAAAACCATTAGTGATTCGTCAAAAACAAACATTGAAGGAGTATTTGCTTGTGGCGATGTTATGGATCATGTTTACAGACAGGCTGTTACTGCTGCCGGTTCAGGTTGCAAAGCTGCTATAGATGCTGAGAGATACCTTTCAGAAAAAAATAATTGATTGTATATTAAAAGTTTTGATATGAAACAATTGTTATTTTTATTGGTTTTTGTTTTTCTGATTACTTCATGCAATAGCGAAAAATCGAGGGTTGCAAAATATAATTCTGTAAGCAGTGACAGGATGGAAATGATGTCAGTGGCAAATGCATCTCCCGCTGCTACTCAGCCTCAGGTTGAACAACTAAAAACTAAGGAGGTTGATAAAAAGAAAATCATCAAAGATGGAAGGTTAGGTTTAAAAGTTACTGATTTGGAGAAAACAAAGTCAAAAATTGATGCTTTGGTTAACTCACTTAGCGGATATTACGCCAATGAGAGTTTGAATAACTCTGATTTTGAATCTTCATATCAATTGAAAATACGGATACCCTCCGGCAATTTGGAGAAATTCATTCTCGAAATTGAATCGGGTGATGGACAAATCCAGTATAAAGAGATTGATGCCCGCGATGTTACAGAAGAATTTATTGATTTGGAAACCCGTCTTGAAAACAAAAAAAACTATTTAAAACGGTATATTGAGTTGTTAAAGCAAGCAAAAAATGTTAAAGACATTCTTGAGATACAGGAAAAAACACGGGTTATTGAAGAAGAAATCGAAAGTGCTGAGGGCAGATATAAATATTTAAGCGATTTAGTGGCTTTCAGTACATTAGATTTTAGGATCACCAAGGAAAGAGATTTTAAATTTAGTCCCGAAACCAGAGATAAGTTTTCCGAACGGTTTAAACAATCATTATCAAATGGTTGGTACGGATTTGTTGATTTCTTACTCTTTTTGATAAAACTTTGGCCATTTTGGGTATTGATAACAATGGCAATTTGTTTCTGGAAAAGAATAAAACTAAATCGAAAAAAGAAATAATGGGTCTTGAAAATCCCGTTATCATCGTAATAATTACTAAGGAATAGGTTATTCTTATCGGTATTTATCGTATATTTATACCTTATGAAAATTGTCATTTAATCAAAAAAAAGAATTAACATGAAAAAAACAAATCGGTTTTTTGTTGTTTTGGTTGGGTTTATGACTTTTGTTTTTATTACAAGTGCGTTTGCGCAGGATTGGCCACAATGAAGAGGAGCCAACCGCGATGGGAAAGTTTCAGGTTTCGAAGTTCCTAAAATCTGGCCTTCTGAATTAACTCCACAATGGAAAGTAACCGTAGGTCTGGGTGATGCTTCACCGGTATTAGCTGATGGCAAAGTCTATTCGTTCACACGGTTAGCTGACAGTGAAGTCATTATGTGTCTTGATGTTGCCACTGGAAAGGAATTATGCCAAAATAAGAATGCTGCGGTAGCTATCACCGGGCCGGCCAGTTCGCAGCACCCCGGCCCACGAAGTACACCGGCAATTGGAGAGGGAAGGATTGTCACTCTTGGTATTGGCGGAGTATTATCTTGTCTGGAAGCAAAAACAGGAAATATGATATGGCGTAATGAAGAATTTACTAAAGATTTACCCGGATTCTTTACAAGTTTGTCGCCGCTGATTGTTCATGGAATGTGTGTTGTTCATCTCGGTGGAAAAGAAAGAGGTCAGATTATTGCCTTTGACTTGAAATCCGGTAAACAGAAATGGCAAACTGCCAGCGATGGCCCTTCCTATGCTTCACCTTTGATGATGACGGTTAAAGGTAAAAAACAAATCGTTGATTTAACGGCAAAAAACCTGATAGGCATTGACCCTGAGAATGGAAAATTGTTATGGCAATTTGCAGTGCCTGTCGAGAACAGGTTTTATAATTCAGCCAGTCCGGTTATTGACGGGCAAACTGTGATTATTACCGGACAGGGACAAGGCACCAAAGCTGTAAAAATTCAAAAACAAGGAGATACCTTTGTTGCTCAGGAAGTTTGGAAAAATGCAGAACTTGGGACAAAATGGAATACACCTGTTTTAAAAGATGGTTTTCTTTACGGACTTTCTGACGGACGAAAACTATTCTGCATGAATGTTTCAACAGGTCAGACTGCCTGGATAGATACCAAACTGCACAATGATTTCGGAACAATTGTTGATGCCGGATCGGTGTTAATTGCTTTGCCTCAAACATCGAATCTTGTTGTTTACAAACCCGATGAAAAAGCATATACCGAAATTGCAACTATCAAGGTAGCAGAAACACCAACTTATTCATATCCTATATTGTCAAATAACAGGATAATTGTCAAGGATAAAGAATCACTGGTTATGATGGTTATAAAATAAATTTTCCTTACAAAAGAGTATAATATTATAAATGAAGAAACTGTTTGCAAATACAAACAGTTTCTTCGTTTTTCAGGAATATCACACTTAAAAATCAATCATCGCCTTCATTACGCCATCCCGATATTCGCTGACAAGGTCGAAAGCCTCTTTGGTTTTTGCAAAACTGAAACGGTGTGTTGGCATCATATTCACATTCAATTGTTTACTCTCCATCAAAACAAGAGTTTCCTCCAGTGTATGATTTTGTCTTCGCACGCTTTGAATGCAAATCTCCTTATGACGTAATTTATCAACGTTAAAGCTCCAGCGATCGAATTCCGGAATACCGATAATCATAAGTTTACCGCCAGGTTTAAGTATATCAATCGCTTGATCCATTGCCTCTTGTTTGCCACAACATTCGAAAACAACATCAAGAAGTAATGGTTCTTTTTCTTTAATCAGCTCGACTATATTCTCTGATGCAGGATTTCCTGTCCATGTTGCTCCACAAACTTTTGCAATTTTTAATCTTTCATCAACCAGATCTGTAACGAAAATTTTCCCTGCACCTCTTGCAATAGCAGGTAAAAGAACGCTCATTCCAATAGGTCCGAATCCGAGTATTACTATTGCAACTCCATCCATCGGAATAGATTGATTTACAGCATAAACACCTATTGCAAGAGGTTCACTAATAGCAGCTTCAGTATAAGTCATCGAATCTCCAATCAAAAAACAGCTATTTTCCGGCATAACGATATATTCACTCAGACAACCGTCTGCCTGTCCCGGACAGCCAAGAAAACGTAGTTTCCTACAGGTATGCGGTCGGCCAGCTTTGCACTGATCGCATTCCCCGCAGGGCATGGCCGGTTCTATAGCGATTCTGTTGCCCGGTTTAACCTTTGCAACTGCTGAACCAACTGCAATTACTTCACCTGCCCCCTCATGCCCGACAGGAAATGGGTACTTAACTATCTGATTGCCAATTTTCCCCAAAGAGTAGTAATGAACATCGGAACCACAAACTCTGACAACCTTCATTTTAATCAATACATCAGTATCGTTTATGATCTCAGGTATTGGAATTTCCTGCATTTCCATTTGTCAAATGCCTGTTAAAACCATCGTTTTCATTAATATACACTATTAGTTAACAATTTTCACAAAACTTCATTATGATATTATTTGCAAAGATATTATTTTTGAAGATCAAATTTGATTTGTGACATTTTGTGTAAATAATGAACCATTTTGTACATTGACAGCTATGAATTACGATATACTTTTGTTGTGTAAAAGAAATCAAAAAAGAAAAAGAAATCAAAAAATTGGGAATCAATACAAATTTTGTCTTTTAAAACAATCTGTAAATATCTTCTTTAAAAATTCTTTAATAGCTTTATGAAAAATACATCATTTCTGGCATTCGATATCGGTGCCACCAGCGGTCGTTCTTTACTTGGAACACTTGACAATGAAAGACTTCAGATGAAGGAGTTAACACGTTTTCCTAATCAGATGCTTCAAATTGGTGATCATTTTCACTGGAATATTTATTCCTTGTTCGAACATCTGAAAGCGGGATTAGCGGCTGCCAAAAAAGAAGGGGTTGAAATCTCTTCTATTGGAATTGACACTTGGGGTGTTGATTTTGCATTAATAGCAAAAGACGGTTCTATATTAGGTGTCCCTTACGCTTATCGCGATCCTCATACAAACGGGATGCCCGAAAAGTATTTCGACATTGTTCCCCGTGAAAAAGTATATGACCTTACAGGAATTCAGGTAATGAATTTCAATAGTTTATACCAATTATTTGCTTTAAAACAGGCCGACAGCTCCCTTCTGGAAGCAACTTCTGAGATATTGTTTATGCCCGATGCTCTGGCCTATTTGCTTACCGGTAACAAAGTTGTTGAATACACCATTGCTTCCACCTCGCAAATATTAAATCCGCGTACCAAACAGTTTGAATCTCAATTGCTCGAAGCTGCAGGTGTTTCACCTTCAATTTTAGGCAATATTGTTATGCCAGGCCATGTTGTCGGTACGCTAACTGAAGTATTGGCCGATGAAAGTGAATTAGGCAAAGTTCCTGTCATTGCCGTTGCAGGTCACGATACAGCCTCGGCAGTTGCTGCTGTACCTGCTGAAAATGAACGTTTCGCGTATCTTAGTTCCGGTACTTGGTCGCTTATGGGTATTGAGGTAATGGATGCGATTATTAACAGTGAAACCTACGCACTGAACTACACTAACGAAGGTGGCATAGAGGGAACAACACGCTTTCTTAAAAACATCACCGGAATGTGGCTACTTGAGCAATGTCTCAAAGAATGGAAGAAAGAGGGAATAAGTTACGCTTACGAAAAGTTAGTTAAGATGGCTGAAGCTGCACCTGCTTTTCAATCATTGATTGACCCCGACCATGCTTCTTTTGCCAATCCTGCAAGTATGACAAAATCCATAACTGATTTTTGTGTGGCAACAGGTCAAATTTCGCCTTCAAATCATGCCGAATATGTACGTTGTATTTTCGAAAGCCTTTCGCTCAAATACAAAAATGTATTGGGAAAATTTATTCAACTGGCACCTTTTCCAATCGAAAAGCTGCATGTTATTGGCGGCGGGTCTAAAAATCCTTTACTCAACCAATGGACTGCCAATGCAATAGGGATACCTGTTATAGCTGGTCCTTCTGAAGCTACCGCTATTGGGAATATTATGATTCAAGCTAAAGCAGCCGGTTGCATCAGTTCTTTACAAGAGATGCGTCAAATCATTCGTAATTCAATTTCTCTCGAAGAGTTTTTACCTGAGAATAAAGGTGAATGGGAATCAGCATACACGAAATTTTTGGAAGTAGTAAAATGAATTTTGCTGCGATTTGAAAACCGTAGAAACAAAAATAAAGTAAAGTAAATAACAAATGCTTCGCTTATGCTTCCAATTCGGGTAAGTATAAGTTGGAGTTTAAAAACAAAAAACAATGAAAGAAACACAAATCATTCGGGCATTTGAGTATGCAAAAGAGCGTTATTCTGACTTAGGTATTGATGTTGAAAACGCTTTAGATCAGTTAGACAAACTATCCATTTCTCTGCATTGCTGGCAAGCAGATGATGTTACAGGTTTTGAAAATGGAGATGGTGAACTTACAGGTGGTATTCAGGCAACAGGGAATTATCCCGGCAAAGCAAGGACAATGGCTGAAGTTCGTGGCGATATTGAAAAAGCCATGTCGCTGA
>CAILKW010000470.1 GCA_903834845.1 uncultured Bacteroidia bacterium
CAGCACCTGCAAATTCAGGCCACCCGTTCTCATTACTTTTTAATCCTTTATGAATCAACCATATCGCTCCGATCATGAAACTATGACAAAAAATATCCCAGCTAACGTCTCGTGCCATAAAGAATATATAAAACGAAGTGCCTGCTGTTCCTGAGACAAGAAAAGGAAGTAGCTTATCATCTGTTAACTCTTCAGTCAGCTTAAAGAGAAAAAAAACCATTAGCAATGCAGCCAGTGCAGCAGGCAGACGAAGTAAAGAAAGGTTTTCTTGGCCTGTAAAGTACATGGTGACAGCAGTTATCCATGTTGGAAGAGGAGGTTTCTCAAAGCGCAAATTTCCATTCATGGTTGGTTCCAGCCAACTATTATTTTGCAGCATCTCACGGGCAGTCGTAAGGTTTCTTGCCTCCATGATATTGGCTTCTATTGCACCATTGTTCACAAAAAAAGCAATTAGGGAAACCATTAGAAGGATAAATATGTGCAATTTACGATTATTCATTAATGCTTATTTTTTAGATTCACAAATGAAAACTGACTGTTTAAATAATCATTTTCAAAGCAGTAATTCAATATGCAAATTTAATTACCCTTTACCTGTTATTTCGTAATGAATATACCGTCTTCGTATCCAAACGAAAGCAAGCAAATCGATGGCAGTACCAAATAGCCGATTATGTAAATGGTATTTGGATTTACCCGCGAGCCGTTTAAAGTGACGTACAGGTACTTCTTTGACATTTCCACCATCAAGGAGTACAAGCGCAGGAAGAAACCTATGCATTCCACCGAAAAGGGGAATACGTTTTGCAATATCAGTATGAAAAACCTTCAACGGACAACAGGTATCTGATACCCCGTCATGAGTAACTACACGCCGAATAACATTGGCAACCTGTGAAGATACCCGCTTTACCACGCTATCCCTCCTGCCTGAACGAAAGCCGGTAACCAGATCATAGTAATCAATGTGTGCCATTAAAAGGTTAAAATCAAATGGCGAAGTCTGAAGATCAGCATCAATGTAACCTGTATATTTGGATTCTACCTGATCGAAACCAGCTTTTAAAGCTGTACTTAGTCCGTAATTTTTTTTAAGGTGGATGAAACTGAATGAATTTTTTTCAGCACAAAACCTCTCCACGATTAAACCTGTAGTGTCAGTTGAACCATCGTTGACAAATAATATTTTTGTACAACAATTTGCTTGGAAAAGATAATCAGAGAGTTCCTTAGCCAATCGGGTAAAGTTATCTTCTTCATTAAACAGGGGGACAATGATAGTAAGGATGCAGTTGCAATCAGCAGTATTACCCATGAAGACAAAAGGTTAAATGGATTGCAAATCTATAAAAAAAGACAAAGGAAAAAATTGAAGAAAATTGCATTCTTGACACATAAGGAATGTTTAATTGTAAACTAACAGCAGTCATTTCTAAATTGTTGTTTTTTTAATACCTTTGTGCCGATTTTGAAATACTGGTTTTAATAAGAATATCAAGTACATAAGGATTTTTCACAGATAAAATAGCCATGATTGACGAATCACAAACCGGAGATGAAAATAGGTTTTCAATCATTTCTATTCCATCCGGCCATTAATAAACAAATTATTTACAGATGAATAATATCAGGAATTTTTGCATCATTGCCCATATTGACCATGGAAAAAGTACGCTTGCCGACCGTCTTCTGGAGGTTACCCAAACTATCAGCGGGCGCGATATGCAGGCTCAAGTGCTTGATGATATGGAACTTGAGAAAGAACGGGGCATCACTATTAAAAGCCATGCCATTCAGATGGAGCATTTTCAGGATGGTGAAAAATACCGATTGAACCTGATTGACACTCCGGGGCATGTTGATTTTTCGTACGAAGTCTCCAGATCGATAGCAGCATGCGAGGGAGCATTACTGATTATAGATGCAACTCAGGGTATTCAGGCACAGACCATTTCGAATCTCTATCTGGCTATTAATCATGATCTTGAGATTATTCCGATACTTAATAAGATGGATCTCCCAAATGCCAATCCAGAGGTTGTTGAAGATCAGATAATTGAACTAATTGGTTGTAAGAGGAGTACTATTATTAGAGCCTCGGGTAAAACGGGTGAAGGAGTAGATGAGATTCTCAGACGCATCATTTCAGATATACCGCCACCTGCCGGTAATCCGCTGGCTCCACTTCAGGGTTTGATTTTCGATTCGGTTTACAATCAGTTTCGGGGCGTAATAGCCTACGTGAAAATTGTGAACGGAACTGTTCGGAAAGGAGATGTTGTCAAGTTTGTAGCCACAGAAAAACAATATAATGTTGATGAAGTCGGAGTTTTAAAAATGGCTCTTGATCCGCGTGAGTCCTTAGGTGCAGGAGATGTAGGTTATATTATATCCAACATCAAAACTGCAAGGGAAATAAAGGTCGGCGACACTGTAACTAATGTAAAACAACCTTGTACGGAACAGATTTCAGGATTCGAAGAAGTTAAACCAATGGTATTTGCCGGAGTTTATCCGATTGACAGCGAAGATTATGAAGATCTGAGAGCGGCAATGGAAAAATTGCAGTTAAATGATGCTTCCCTCACATATACACTCGAGTCATCAATGGCACTCGGCTTTGGTTTTCGTTGTGGCTTCCTTGGTTTGTTACACATGGAGATTATTCAGGAACGACTTGACCGCGAGTTTGATATGAATGTTATTACAACTGTGCCAAACGTGTCGTATCTTATTCATACCAGAGCAGGTGATTCTTACGAAGTTTATAATCCTGCGGGAATGCCCGAGTCGTCGCTTATTGAGCTAATTGAAGAGCCATATATTCAGGCACAGATCATCACCAGCTCCGAGTATATTGGTTCAATAATGACCCTTTGTTTGGATAAGAGAGGTATGTTGAAAAAACAGGACTACCTCACTGCCGAACGGGCTGAACTAACATTTGATATGCCACTTGGAGAGATCGTCTTCGATTTTTACGACAAGCTAAAAAGTATTTCCAAAGGATATGCCTCATTCGATTACCATATAATAGGTTATCGTCCTGCCAAATTGGTCAAACTCGATATTCTTCTTAATAGTGAACCGGTTGATGCACTCTCAACACTAATTCACTTCGATAATGCTTACAATTTTGGCCGCAGAATGTGCGAAAAATTAAAGGAACTTATTCCTCGTCAGCAATATGATGTAGCAATTCAGGCAGCCATTGGAGCTAAAATTATATCTCGCGAAACGATAAAAGCGGTTCGTAAAGATGTAACAGCAAAATGTTATGGCGGTGATATTACCAGAAAGCGTAAACTTCTTGATAAACAGAAGAAAGGAAAGAAGCGAATGAAACAGATTGGTAACGTTGAGGTTCCTCAAAAGGCATTCCTTGCAGTGTTAAAACTCGATTAAACATATAACACTTACTTAACATTATTTTAACGGTTGTCGGCAAGCACGTTTCTATCTTTGCTAAAATTTTTACCAAATGTTTGTTGATACCCATTCCCATATTTATTCCGAAGAGTTCAGTTCCGATAGAAACGAAGTTATTGCTCGGGCTTTAAAAGCAGGAGTAAATAGGATAATATTACCAAATATTGACAGTTCAACGATTAAACCAATGCTCGACCTCGTTGATTCAGCTCCAAGGTTATTCATTCCATTATTAGGCTTACATCCCACTTCGGTGAAGGAAGATTTTCGCAAAGAACTTATGATAATGGAATACTGGTTTGAAAAGCGGAATTTTGCGGGAATTGGAGAGATAGGAATTGATTTGTACTGGGACAAGACGCATATTAATGAGCAGATTGAAGCTTTCAGGATTCAGTTAGGCTGGGCAAAAAAAATGAAAATTCCTGTAGTTATACATGTTAGAGATTCGTTTAATGAGGTCATCGAAGTACTTAAGCAGGAAAAAGACACAACCCTTGCAGGGGTTTTCCACAGTTTCACAGGAAATACAGATCAAGCGGCTCAGGTAATCGAGCTTGGGTTTAAAATAGGCATTGGAGGAATCGTAACCTTTAAAAATTCGGGATTGGATGAGACAGTACAACAAATTGATCTTCAGCATATTTTAATTGAGACTGATTCACCATGGCTTGCACCGGTTCCCCACCGCGGACATCGTAACGAGTGCGCCTTTATCACTGCAGTTGCAGCTAAAATATCATCATTGCATCAAACAAGTGTTGAAGAAGTTGCAAGGATAACGACAATTAATGCCCAACAATTATTTGGATTTTAAAGGTTTAATTAAACAAGGATTTATACATTTGCACAAGTTTTAATTTAACAAAAACTACCAGCAAAGTGGCATCGGAAAAACAATCAATTCTTATAATTTACACTGGTGGGACAATCGGAATGCGTGAGGATCCGAAAACAAAGACACTCTCCCCAATGAAATTTGAACTAATTCAGGACGAGATTCCTGAACTTTATAAACTCGGATTTAATATTGAATCTGTTACATTTAACCCACCTATCGATTCGGCAAATATGACTACGGCAATTTGGGTTCAACTTGCAAAAACCATTAAAACGAATTATTCGCAATATGATGGCTTCGTTATTTTACATGGAACTGATACAATGGCCTACACAGCCTCAGCCCTGAGCTATATGCTCGAAAATCTCGATAAACCAGTCATTATGACAGGATCACAGCTTCCAATCGGTGTATTGCGAACCGATGGAAAGGAGAATATTATTACTGCAATTCAAATTGCAGCAGCAAGAAAGGATGGCAAGGCAATAGTTCCCGAAGTCTGCATCTATTTCAGTTCCTATCTTTTCAGAGGAAACCGAACTACAAAGGAGGATTCTCAACAATTTAGTGCTTTTACTTCACATCATTACCCACCGCTGGCGATTGCAGGTGTTGACATTAAATACAACTACGATAACATTAACTACACACGAAGTAAAGGAATTCTTAATATTAACACTTCTATTGACGATAATGTTATTGTATTGAAAATCTTTCCAGGGCTTAATCAGAAGTATTTCGAATCGATACTAACATTACCAGGATTAAAAGGAATCATACTCGAATCGTATGGTTCAGGTAATATGCCAACTTTCCCATGGATTATTGAAGCAATCAGACAATCGAACAGCTTAGGCATTGTATTTATGAATGTTAGTCAATGCCCCGGGGGAAAAGTAAAAATGGGATATTACGAAACCAGTAGAGAGCTTCAGGAAGCAGGAGTGGTTAGTGGTAAGGATATTACAGTTGAGGCAGCAGTAACTAAACTGATGTTTCTGTTGGGACAGAATCTGCCTGTTGAGGAGGTAAAAGCATACCTTTCACAAAATCTTAGCGGTGAGATCGAAAATTGATTATTTAAATACAAATTCCTATAATGGTTTCCGCTATTCGATTTTAACCATATTATAAGATAAAATTACAAGGGTATTGGTTTGATTTTACTGTATATGAGTGTTTATATTAAGAAAATTCAATACTTTTGAACCGAGTTTATTTTATCATGCAAAATAGTAAACAAAGAACCATTATTTTAAAAAATTTTATTAATTAAAAAATTCAAAACCAGTTATGAGAAAGCTATTTGCGCTAATTGCAGTTTGTGGGTTGCTTTGTTTTGGGACAACTTTCGAAACTAAAGCACAGGCACCGGCACCAGCTACTACCCAGGCTAAAGCAAAAAGTTTAACTGTTGATCCGGTTGAACAAGCTGCAGCTCAAAGTGAAGCAGGGCAATCATTACACAGCCAGATTAAACAAAAATTTATTGAGGGAGGACCTGGTTTTATGGCTTCCATCCTTGCATGTTTGATTTTTGGTCTTGCACTGTGTATTGAGAGAATTATTTATTTGAACATGGCTACATCAGATACAAAGAAGCTTCTTGCTAATGTTGAATCAGCTTTGGATAAAGGTGGTATTGAAGAAGCTAAAGCTGTATGTCGTGATACAAGAGGGCCGGTGGCATCTATATTCTATCAGGGTCTCGACCGTCATTCAGAAGGACTTGATGTAGTAGAAAAATCTATTGTATCTTACGGTGGTATCCAAGCCGGATTACTCGAAAAAGGCTTGAGCTGGATCGCCCTTTTTATTGCGCTTGGTCCTATGCTTGGATTTCTTGGAACTGTAATTGGGATGATAGTTGCATTCGATGCTATTGAAGTTGCAGGCGATATTTCACCTACGCTTGTTGCTCGTGGTATTAAGATCGCTTTGATCACAACTGTATTCGGCCTTGTTGTTGCCATGATTCTTCAGGTCTTTTACAACTACTTCCTTGCAAAAATTGAAAGCATCATCAGTTCAATGGAAGATGCCTCAATATCTTTGATGGACTTGCTTGTAAAATTTAACTTGAAAAAATAATTTAATCAATTTATTTTCTTACTCCCATGAGTAGTAACAAATTTTATAAATATTTGAGTATCTGTCTATATGCTATGTTTATCGTTTCAATCGTCCTGATATTTTTTGTAGTGAAGGACAGTGACGATAATGCTAAGCTCGACAGCTCACTGAATACCAGCTTTTATTGGAGCTATATACTTTTCCTGATAGCCATTGCCGGTATTATAATATTTTCTGTATATCAAGCAATTACAGTTAAAGGAGATAGTAAAAAGACGATTATTGCAGTAGTGGGCTTGTTGGCTGTAGTTATTGTTGCCTACATGATGTCTTCGACAGAAATTCCGCAATTCTATGGAACAAAAGCATTAGTTGCTGATGGTACATTGACTCCAAAAACAGCGCAGTTCACAGATACAGGCTTATATACCAGCTATATTTTAGCCTTTCTGACAGTAGGTGCCTTAATATACACCTCGGTATCGAAACTCTGGAGCAAATAAAATTAACAGTTTTAAGCATGGCTTACTGCTTAAATTAATTATTTAATAATAGCACAATGGCAAAAAAAGTTCCTGAAATACCCTCTGCATCGATGGCAGATATTGCCTTTATGTTACTGATTTTCTTTCTTGTAACGACCACAATGGACGTTGACTCAGGTCTGGAGCGGAGACTTCCTCCCCCTGCAGATCCAAAGCAAGAGCAAAGTAATATTCAAATCAATGAACGGAATATTTTTGTGGTGTTGGTTAATGCTCAGGATCAGTTATTGGTTGAGAATGAGTGGTTAGCTGTAAAGGATTTGCGCGCAAAAGCAATGGAGTTTTTAGATAATCCTAAAAACATCGTTACGCTTCCTGAAAAGGAGATTAAAGATATTCCCTTTTTCGGTCCTACCGAGGTGGTAAAGAGCGGAGTTATATCTTTGCGTAATGACTTTGGTACCACTTATGGAATGTACATGCAAGTACAGAACGAATTAGTGGCTGCAGTAAATGATCTGCGCGATGCAAAAGCGATGCAGAAGTGGAGCAAAAAGTTCCTCGAATTAAATTCGAATCAACAGGATGCAATCAAAATGATTTATCCGCAGAAGATTTCTGAGGCCGAACCAAAGAAGGTCGGAGTTAAGCAATAATAATTAAAGGAGGATCAAGAAATGTCAAAATTTAAAAAGGACAGCACAAAAGAGTTGCCACCATTATCAACAGCATCACTTCCTGATATTGTTTTTATGCTTCTTTGCTTCTTTATGGTAACAACAACCATGCGTGAAGTAACGTTAAAGGTCAAAATAAAGAAACCGGAAGCTACTGAACTTACAAAACTTACAAAAAAAACTTTGGTTAGTTTTATCTATATTGGTCAGCCAACGCCTCAGTATCAAAAAACTTTTGGTACAGAACCACAGATTCAGTTGAATGATGCTTTCGCTAATCCAAGTGACATTCTGAGTTTTATTACTGCAGAAAGAGCATCACGGGATGAATCTGAAATTCCGATGATGATTACCTCTATCAAAGCTGACGAGTCAACCAAAATGAAAATTGTTACTGAAGTAAAGGAAGAGTTAAGAAAAGCGCAAGCTCTTCATATCAACTATTCGGCTCGAAAGAAGGTAGTATTGAATTGATTTTTTAATATCAAAATAATAAGGGGCAACGTAAGTTGTCCCTTATTATTTTGATATTTAGCCTCTTGATCTGAAAAATTATTGCTTGAGACGGTTTTTGAAAGAATCTGACTTTGGAATCTGCTTCGGTTCATCAGTCACTTTTTCTTCCTCTTCTTTTATGGACTTTTTAAAATCCTTCATTCCCTTACCAATTCCACCCATCATCTCAGGAATCTTCTTACCTCCAAACAACAACAAAATTGCTCCAATCAGGATTACAAGATGCCATGGTGCAAATAAATCCATTTTGCTTTACTTTAAATTATTACACTACAAAATTAAAATTGTTTTAATAAGGTAAACCATTAGTTTACAAATAATTTTATCAGATTTTAATCAGCTTTTGCCCTTTGGAGTAACCAACGAAAGGAAGAGCTCATCGAGCTGTATTTGAGCAATTTCTGATGGGGAGTCGTTCATAACATCTCTGCCCGAATTATTTTTTGGGAATGCAATCACGTCACGGATTGAATCAAGCCCAGCAAACATTGAAACTAATCGGTCAAAGCCAAAAGCAATACCGGCATGTGGTGGTGCTCCATATTTGAACGCCTCCATCAGGAATCCAAACTGATTATCTGCTTCCTGCTTTGTAAAGCCCAATGTTTTAAACATTTTCGCCTGAAGTTCGCTGTCGAAAATTCTAACAGATCCGCCTCCAATCTCCACGCCATTAATTACCAAGTCATAAGCATTTGCCCTAACCTTTCCGGGATCGGAGTCAAGCAATAGTATATCTTCAGGTTTTGGAGAGGTAAAAGGGTGATGCATAGCGTGGAAACGACCCGATTCCTCATTCCATTCGAGTAGTGGGAAATCTACCACCCACAGAGGTTTGAAATTGTCCCTGTCCATAAGGCCGCACTGGCGACCCATTTCAAGCCGCAGAACAGATAATGCAGGCAGAGTTCGTTCTTTTTCTCCATATAGAATCAGGATTAAGTCTCCAGGTTTCGCACCGAAAATATCGCGCCATTTACCAAGTTCGACCTGCGTATAATACTTATCAACCGAAGATTTTACTGAACCATCATCGTTTACTTTGGCATGAACAATTCCTTTTGCACCAACCTGCGGACGTTTTACTAATTCCGTAAGTGCATCAAGCTGTTTGCGGGTATATTCACCACAACCAGGCACACAAATTCCAACAACACATTCTGAATCATCAAATAACTTAAAATCCTTACCCTTTACTATATTGGTTAAATCTTTAAATATCATTCCAAAACGAAGGTCAGGTTTGTCGCAGCCATAGTTTTCCATAGCATAAGCAAAAGTCATCCGTGGAAAATCTCCCGGATCAATGCCTTTTATTTCTATGAATATATGGCGAGCCAGCCCTTCAAATGTGTTCAGAACATCTTCCTGCTTTACGAACGACATCTCACAGTCTATTTGTGTAAATTCAGGTTGACGGTCAGCACGAAGATCCTCGTCACGGAAACACTTTACAATCTGGTAATAGCGGTCGAAACCCGCAACCATCAAGAGTTGTTTGAAAATTTGTGGCGATTGCGGCAAAGCATAAAACTGATTAGGGTTCATTCGAGATGGAACAACAAAGTCGCGTGCTCCTTCGGGAGTTGATTTGATCAACACAGGAGTTTCGGTTTCGATGAATTGGAGATTGTTGAGATAATTCCGCACAACGTGTGCCATTCGGGCTCTTAGCTCAAGATTTTTACGAACCGCCTCACGACGGAGATCAAGATAGCGGAATTTCATCCTTAACTCATCACCCCCATCGCTGTCATCCTGAATTGTGAATGGAGGTACAGCCGCCTTATTAAGTACTGTTAATTCTTTAATATCCAACTCTATCTCGCCTGTTGGAATTTTCGGGTTTTTACTCGAACGTTCCCGAACAGTGCCTTTAACCTGAATAACATATTCACGTCCAAGCTTATCAACCAATTCTTTCATCGCCAAAGGAGTATTTTCATCTGCCACCAACTGCGTGATGCCGTACCGATCACGAATATCAACAAAGGTCATGGCTCCATGATTACGAACTGTTTGAACCCAGCCAGCCAAAACAGGCTCTTGCCCGACATGAGCGAGTCTTAGTTCACCGCAAGTATAATTTCTGTACATTTGTTTTTATTTATTTGTCAAGCCGTAAAATTACAAAACTATGGTGAATTGAAAAACATATTTCGCTTTATTGTTGTGTGAAATGGACAATAATCTTTAATTGGAGATTGCCGAGTTGTTGAATCATGCAGTATATGAGATGCAAATAATTAGTAGTTTTGCGAAAAAGGTAAAACATGTTAACGAATATTAAAATTGAGAATTTCAAAAAATTGGGGCATATTTCATTCTCCCTCGCTCAGTCCGTTGTAATTATAGGACCTAATAATTCAGGTAAGTCAACCATATTCCAGGCTCTTTGCCTTTGGGAGATAGGAGTAAAAAACTATATATCAGCGAGCCAAAGAAGAGACTTAAATAAGGGCTTCGTTACATTGAACAGGAAAGATCTTTTAAATAGTCCCATTTCTGATGCCCGCTTTCTTTGGAAAGGTAAAAAAGTTACTAAACGTAATCTTAATCCTACTGGAGGACAGACATATATACCCATTTATGTTGAACTTGAGGGAGATGAAAATGGACTGAAGTGGAATTGCAGGGCTGAGTTCATTTTTTCAAATGCAGAATCATTTTCCTGTAAAATTATTTCAGGTTTGCAGCAAATGATTTCTTTATACGAGAACAATAGTGGAATCCATTTTGGATTTTTACAACCAATGTCAGGTATTTCAACTTCTGAGGATAAGCTTACGCTGGGATCTATTGACCGAAAACTTGGAGAAGGGAAAACGGCAGAAGTATTAAGGAATATTTGTTTTGAGATACTATTTCCGGAGAGAGCCGTCAACCAAAGGACAGATCCTGAACAGAATTGGCAAAAACTGTGTGTAGTAATGAAATTAATGTTTGGGGCTGATTTACAGAAACCTGAATTAGCGAAATCTACAGGTTTAATCAGTCTCGAATATGTGGAAAATGGCATTAAATATGATATATCTTCAGGTGGTAGGGGATTCCAACAAACTTTATTGCTTTTTTCGTATATGTTTGCTAATCCCAATACAATACTTTTACTTGATGAGCCTGACGCTCATTTGGAAGTAATCAGGCAAAGAGAAGCTTTTCAACGAATAAATGAAATCGCCAGCGAAACGAATTCTCAAATATTAGTCGCTTCCCACTCAGAAATAGTTCTGGATGAGGCAGCGGAATCTTCAAAGGTTATAGCCCTTATCGAAAATCAAACATTCGAATTGAATACATCAACAAACAGTCAATCTATTCGTTACATAAAAAAGGCATTGACAGAAATAGGATGGGAAAAATATTATCTTGCGAAATCGAAAGGTCATGTTTTATATCTTGAAGGTTCAACAGATTTGCAAATGTTACTTACTTTCGCAAACAAACTTAAACACAAATGTGAGCCATTCCTGCGTTTTGCAAACGTCAGCTATACCTCTGATAATGTTCCAAATACTGCTGTGTCGAATTTTGTGGCTCTCAAAGAAATATTTCCTGAATTGAAAGGAATGGCTTTATTTGATAAAATTGAAAAAAATGTAGATGACATAAAACCTTTAAAGGTTATTTGCTGGAAACGAAGGGAACTTGAGAATTATTTTGCCAGACCAATGTTACTTGAAAAATTTGCGAAACTCCTACATTTTGAATATGAAAAATATTCCACTGAACAGTTAAAACAAGCTATGAATATGGCTATTGAGGATTATACATTGCGAGCATATTTAAACGATTTACACAATGATTGGTGGAACAATGCAAAACTATCAGACGATTGGTTAAATAACATATTTCCGGCATTTTATAAAGAATTGGATTTGCCACTAAATTTTTATAAACGTGATTATTATCGTCTTATTTCATTAATGGATATTGATGAAATTTCACCCGAGGTAATAGAAAAATTAGATGCCATTTACGATTTTTTAAAATAAAATCATGATAGAGCCATTCGATGATGAGTATTACATGAAACGAGCCCTTGCCGAGGCTGAACAAGCTTTTGTTGAAGATGAAATCCCTGTTGGGGTGGTAGTGGTGTGCCGTAACAGAATTATCGCGAGAGCACATAATCTTACCCAAACCCTAAATGATGTAACTGCACATGCTGAAATGCAAGCTATTACAGCAGCAGCTAATCTTTTGGGAGGGAAATATCTGACAGGTTGCACGTTATACGTGACTTTAGAACCATGCGCAATGTGTGCCGGTGCTTTAGGCTGGTCTCAGATAGACCGAATTGTTTATGGGGCAAGTGATGAAAAGCGTGGTTTTTTGAAATTTGCCCCTGACGTGCTCCATTCAAAAACGGTCTTGTCGGGTGGAATTCTACAGAACGAATGTGCTCAAATAATTAAACGTTTTTTTGAGGAAAGAAGGTAAGCATCTGAAATATAATGTATTAACTATATAATCCAACTGACCCGGTAGAAATTACTTAAGGAAAATGAATTATCAGGTAAATTCAAATATCAGGTAAATATTGAGTTATCTGTATTGGAAATTATCAATGACAGGCATGGATAAGATATTGTAAAAACACAAAAGTCACAAAAGGTGTACAATCCTTTCGTGACTTTAAAAGCAAAAACATAAAAATATCAAGACATAACTGTCTATAATGGAATATTCCCATGTTTTTTCAGTGGGTTTGTTTTATGTTTATTTTGTGTCATTTCCAATGCCTGAATCAATTTGAATCGTGTTTGTGACGGATAAATGATCTCATCTATATATCCCAACTCAGCCGCCTTGTAAGGATTGGCAAATTTCTCACGGTAATCATCTATTTTCTGTGCCAATTCTTCGTCATTCATTTTTTCGCGATGAATAATTTTGACAGCTCCATCAGCACCCATGACAGCAATTTCAGCAGTAGGATAAGCGAAGTTTACATCTCCGCCAATATGTTTACTGCTCATTACATCATAAGCACCGCCATAAGCTTTACGTGTTATCAGAGTAATCTTTGGTACCGTTGCTTCGGCAAAGGCATATAATAGTTTGGCACCATGCCGAATGATTCCA
>CAILKW010000471.1 GCA_903834845.1 uncultured Bacteroidia bacterium
AAGGTTTTGGTGGTGGTGGTATATTTTAAGTTACTAAGGTTAAAAAATTAAAATAAGGTTTTTAAACCGTTGAAATCAATTCTGAAAACCTTACTTCAACTTCGCCCATTAACCTTATCTTTTCCCTTTAAACCTTAGTAAACAGCGAAATATGCCCACAGACTAACCTTATTCCCTTATTATGGTTTCAACGTTTTTTGGTTGAAGGTTGAATCCAATTCAGGGTTTGGAGTGTAGCCAGAACAATAAGGGAATAAAGTTTTTGGGGGGGTGGTGGTATATTTTTTGTTACTAAGGTTAAGCTGTTGAAATTAAGGTTTTTAAATCGCTGAAATCAATTTTGAAAACCTTGCTTCGACTATGCCTATCAACCTTATCTATTCCCCTTAAACCTTAGTAACCAGATAAATACACAGATAGACCAACCTTATTCCCTTATTATGGTTTCGACGTTCTGGTCAAAGGTTGAATCCAATTCAGTGCATGGAGTGTGGCTCGAACAATAAGGGAATATGGTTTTGGGGGTGGTGGTATATTTTTAGTTACTAAGGTTATGATGTTGAAAATAAGGTTTTTAAACTGCATATTCAAGAACCTAATTTTTTTTCTTTAAACCTTATGGACCAGTTTAACTAACGTATATCAGCCCATTACCAAATTCAATTGTATAGGTCTTTGATAGCTTCGCCCCTTCAGTCACATACATAATATATCTTAATGTGGCCGACAAAGAATATTAAAAATCCTATCCATACAGTGCAACAGGCACCAAGCTGAATTTCCTCTGTGCCAATTTTTACAGGGATGCTCCATTTATTCAGGCATTGTAAAGATCGGTTCATCAAATTTTCAAGGTTTTAAAAGTAATGAATAATACAATATTCGCAATATCAGGGTAAAGAATTGTAAAAAAAGTTTGGTGGGAAAAGGATTACAAAAACAGAATATTAATAGGGGTGCAATATCAATATTTTAAGAATTGTTCAACCGGTTTAAGGGTTGTCGTTGGGTCGGGTTTATGTTATCTTGGTTCTGCAAGCTATGCAGTGGGCAATAAACGTTTAACTAATACGTGGTTGTTGTGGTTTGTCGTTCATATTCCCCCTGTTTCGCAAGCTGCACCTGGGGCTCTATTAGCTTCGCTGATCTTCGATTCATGTTTAACCACTCTGTGGTTATTGTGGTTTGTCGTTCGTATTCCCCGGTTTCGCAAGCTAAACCGGGGGCTATTAGCTTAGCTGATCTTCGATTCACGTTTAACCACTCTGTGGTTATTGTGTCTTGTATCGTTCATGTGCCCCCGGTTCCGTAAACTACACCGGGGGCTAATCATGTTTAACCACTTCGTGGTTATTGTGTCGTGTATCGTTCATGTACCCCCGGTTCCGTAAACTACACCGGGGGCTAATCATTTTTAACCACTCCGTGGTTATTGCAGGGAGTTGTTCATTTACACCCGGTTTGGTAAAATACACCGGGGGCAATAAACTTTTAACACCTCCGTTCTTACCATTTTGTATCATCAAAATCTATCAAAAATGTTGGAATCAAAAACATAACTGTCGGTAAAACAGGAATGTCAGGGAATGAAAAATTATTTTTTCCCGTCAAGGTTACGATAATATAGCTCTTTGGCTTCTATTTTCATACCGGGATTATGACCCTGAATTGCAAAATGTCCCTTTTTAAATTCGCTGTCGTCGTAGGTCATTACCAATTTTCCATTGATCCAAAATTGAATATGGTTTCCTACTGCCTTAATCAGATATTCGAACCACTCACCATCTTTTGTTAATAATTCAGTTGCTTTTCCTGTAGGGGTTCCTGGTTTCCATAACCATCCGGTGTAGGCATCTTGATTGTTACAAATCTGGGCTTCGTAGCCACGCGGAAATCCATCGGGATTGTCAGCAGGCTGATTGGCTCTAAAATAGAAACCACTGTTGCTTTTGCCTGTTTGCTCAGAAATCCTGAACATACCTTTCGCCTCGAAATCGGTGCATACGGCATCAGTATAAATATGCCCCATTCCGCCTTCTCCAACAAGTATTCCATCCTGAACAGTCCATGTTGCTTTCCCACGAACGAACCAGCCATTCAAATCTTTACCGTTAAACAAAGAGATCCACTTTGGTTTTGCTTCACACATTCCTGTAAAGCTAAGTACAATAACCGTAATCAAAAATAATAATGTTTTTTTCATTATAAAAAGTATTAAATATTCTAATGTAAACCAATAAAAACCATGTATATAATTAGCTCAGCCAAATATATAGGAATAATGTAATTGCGGAAAGTATTCCAAGATGCAATCGCCAGTCTGTGATTCCCTCGAATCTGGGTATTCCTTTAGTGTAGTTAATTGTAGTCTTGACAAGCTTTTCGGGAGCTGTTTTTTCAGTAAATGCCGAAACAGTAAATAGTACAATTGTGATCAGAATTTCGGCCCAAAGTCCTCGGTATCCAAAATTAAAAGTCAGTTTGTGATGCAAAATGGGGAATATTTCTTTAGCCATTTCGGGACTTAGTAATTGATCGGTAACAAATATTGTAGCTAATATAATTCCTAAAATCACTGATGCAACAGCCCCTTTTAAAGTAACTTTTTTACTTACGATGCCGAAAAAAATTGCCGGGAAAACAGGGATAACAAGATATGCAGTTATTGTTTGCAAATATTTGTATAGTCCTTCCTCATTTTTATATACCAAATAAGCGGCCCCGATTCCTAAAAAGGTAACAATCATAATAATGTACCTGCCTAATCTTACCTGCTTTTTTTCAGGAATATTGGGATGAAACTCTACAATAAAGTCGCGAACCACAAGCGTCGAAACGGAATTCAACACCGCAATAAGTGAAGTTACGAGAGCAGCCATTAATGAAGCCAGAAGTAAACCCCTTAAACCTGTGGGTAAAAGTTTGTTAAGTAAAAGGACAAAAGTTTGTTTTGTGGCTTCACCCTCCAATTCACCGGGAAACAGTGCATAAGCAATAACACCGGGTAAAGCAAAAATAAAGATGGGTAAAAGTTTCAATAATGTTGCGAACATGGCTCCCCATCGGGCATTTTTAAGGTCGGGAGCAGCAAGAACACGCTGCACATTCACCTGGTCTATACCCCAGTAAAATATCCCTGCATAGAAAGCTGTGGCTAAAATACCCCAAAATGGATAAACCGGATCATCGTAAGGCTTTGCAATTGTCATCATATCAGGAACTTTTGTCATTAATCCGTCCCATCCTCCAACCTTGTCAAGTCCTATAAATAGCATAATAGCCGATCCGCCAATCATTATAATTACCTGAATAGCATCGGTATAGGCAACAGCAGTAAATCCTCCGATCATTGTAAAGATTGCAACAGCCATTGCAATATAAAATACCGTTGTCATAACATTCCATCCAAGAATACTGTTCAGAACAAGTGCTCCGGCAAAAAGTGTGAATGCCAATTTAGTCATTATACTAATAATTAGCATTAAACCCGAAAAGAAAGTTCGGGCACGCCGGTTATACCGCAATTCGAGAAACTCAGGAATTGTGTAGATTTTATTTTTCATATAATAGGGGAACAAAATAGCACATGCGAACCCCAAAGTTATTGCACAGGTCAGTTCCACCGAACCTGCTGACAAGCCATAACGATAAGAATCACCCGAAAGGCCCACCAAATGCTCTGCTCCTATATTGGTTGCAAACATTGATGCACCAACAATAGGCCATTTCATTGATCTGCCTCCAAGAAAAAAGTTAGTGCTGTTCTGGCCCGCTTTCTTAAGATAAGCCATATAAAGACCGAAAGAAAGACTCCCTCCCATTACAACTGTAAGAACAATCCAATCCAGAAAAGATAGTGATAGTGTCATTATGATATATTTAGTTTTGTGCCTATAATTTCCAATCTTTTGATACTCTGTATCATAGCTCTAACAGTATGATAATTAATTTTCCACGAATGACCCATGTGCGTCCAAATTGGATCTCCTCTGCGTGAGAGCAATGGATACCATTCACCTACTTTTTTGTTAACCACTTTGTCGAGAACAAAACGATGAACATTTTTGTACGCTTCCCAATATTTTTCGTCGTAGAACAAAATAACTCCATCGAGCAGACCAATCAGTACTTCAGCCTGTTGCCAAAACTCTTTTTCCTTGTCGTAAACTCCACCGGAGTGAGGACCTTCGACAAAAACACCGCCAAACTCATAATCAATACCATTGCTTATGGTATGATCAAAAATTATCTTAAACAGATCTGAATAAGAGCTTGGGTCAATTTTCAGGATTTTAAGCGCGTGAATCAACAAATGTGCAAATTCGGCATTATGACCATAGCAGGTATTATCGGTGGCATTACCTTTTTGACCTTCTTCCGAAAACCTGTCCCACCCCCAGATAATATCGAATTTTATTTGCGGAGCAACAGTCCAGTCTTTAAAGAATTGCGGTATGCCGGTTTTGTAAACAGGATGGATAATGCGGTTTATCAGCAGATCAATGTCTTCGAGCAATTTTCTTCTGTGAACATCTTTCCCTGTAAACTCGTAAAGTGTTGTATATGCTTCCATAAGATGCATGTGAACGTCAAGGGTTTTCCGGTCTCCTCCCTGACTTCCCGGGCCGCAAAGTGTCCAATTGCGATGAAACATCTCCCAATAACCACCATACATTGTGTCGGCACAATATTTCTGTATCAGATCGAATACTTTCTCTGCATATTCAATTCCGCGCAAATCTCCTGTTGCCAATGTGTATTCACTAAGAGAGTAGATGGCAAAACTATGTCCGTAAATTATCTTTTGATCTATTTTTACGTTTCCTTTTCTATCCATCATCCAGTAAAAGCCTCCAAATTCTTTATCCCACATTTTGTCAATAAGGAAATCGGCACCATGTTTCGCCAGTTCAACATATTTTCCTTCGCCATATCCTGCACGGTGTGCTGAAGAGATGGTGTAAAGGCAACGTGTCTGAGCAATCAAGGATTTTTCATCTTCACCTGAATCATTTCCATCTTTATCAAAATGAGTTAAATACCCCCCGTTAATCTCATCTTTCATGCGGGTTGTCCAGAATGGTAAAAGTTCGTTAATAAGATGGTTTTCTGCTTCTTTTTTTAATTCGATTACATCATTTATATTCATAAAACATTGATATTTGTATATATTACATTTTAAAGGTCAAACAATTTTATGTGACAGTTCCTGATAAATACCGAGTAAAAAATCGCGGTTATCAGCAGTCAGGTAATCCATTTCTCCGCCCATTCGCTGAAATGTTTTGCAATATCGCAAGTAGTAGGCAGGATTATCCATTGGTGGTTCACCGTTTTTTTGCCAATCCCAGTCTGATTTTGTAATATCAACTATCAGCATATAATGATTGTCAATATGGCTATTATCCTGTATTTTAAGGTTCTGCGACATTGAAAGTGCTTTTTCAAAAATCATTGGCGACATTACAGCCGAACCGATAGACATATAGACTCCGTTTTCGAGGTTGCTTACACTTCTCGCATAACACAGAAAATCATTCAACGCAGTTCTGCCCAATGCAGCTCCGTGATTCATCGGATGATTATAGATAATATCGTGTCCTATCATCGGATGCCCTGTAAAGGGAATACCCAATTCGTAAGCACGCGCCTGAACCGAATATTTTTTAAAAGGATGGGAAATAGACATGAAACCAGACTGAAGTTTGAATTTTTTAATAATTCCTGCCAGATCAATTGCAGCAGCCGAAATATCAGGATTTGTTTCAATTTTCATTCTCGCTTCTTCATGAAGAAATGAGATTTCAGGAATTTGTAATCCTTCGTGAAAGATCATTTTGCCTACCGATTCCCCGTATCCCAATCCTTGATATGCTCCAACAATCAAAGCAAGATTAATATAAAACCCTGTTTCGTCCCAAATTCCAAATTGCCCGTGATCAACATTTTCACGAACATCTTCACTCGATTTTCCCTGAAAAGCAAATTCCCAGTCATGGATGATTCCTGCACCATTGGTTGACAAGTGAGTCACCCAACCTTCATCCATCAGTGCAATCAAAGTTGGAGCCATTCCGTTTTTAATGGTATGTGCTCCAAACGTAAGCATTACAGATCGTTGTTGCTGCCTTGCAAATCTGATTCGAGTTGCCGTTTTTGTGATCAACTGTTCTCCCAGCTTTGAAAGATGGGTGGGTTTCTGCGTCACCGGAATATGGTCTTTCTCAATATAAACCTTGTTTTTTCGGGTATCTAATTTTTTAATAGATAATTGATCTCTGTCTAATTTTGGGTAAGGCATATTTTTACAATTAAATATTCAACAAACTTAGTAATTGTGGCGATTGAGAAAAATCGGGAACGATAATATCTGCGCCTGCCTTGATTAGCCTTGTGCGTTTTTTTTCGTTCAGACCATATCGTCTCAATTCATTGCTTGCCAGACCTATAGTGATGCCTCCTCGTTTGCGGGTTTCACGTATTTCAACGGGTCCATCTCCAAATGTGATAACCGTTCCGAAAGCCGATTCACCGATTGAATCCAAAATTCTGTCAAGAACCATCTTTTTGGCTTCTTTGGTTATGTCGCCGACAGCTCCATAAATTCTTCCTTCAAACAGATAATCGTAGCCTAAAATACGGGCTTCATTTTTCACATCCTCATCATCTGTGCCGCTGGCCAGATAAAGTTTAATTCCTGAATCATAAAGCTTTTGAAGAAAAGGGACAGCATTTTTCAAAGTAAAATCTTCCAATGCCAATTCATTTCGCGAAAGTTTCTTTTCGCGTTGTCTGACCATTATGAGCAACTCATCGTTGTAAATTTGTTTATACCCGAATTCGTCTAATATTCGGTCTTCCGGAACGAATCCAAATTCCCTGATCAAATCTATTAAGCCTTTCATTTGAACAAGTGTCTGAATTCCTGTTGTTTTATCAATGAAATCATCAACTCTGGATTTTACCCTTTGGAAAAGAATTTCATTTGCTTCAAGATAGTTATCTCCTAATATTGCTTTAATCATCATTGGAGCCATGATTAGTTCCCAGCCTTCGCGAAGCGTGGAAATTGTTCCGTCGTGATCGAAAATGGCATGTTTTATATGAAGTTCATTTTCCCATTTATTTACTATTTCAATATCGGTATCAGGAATGTAGTTTGCATGTCGTTTATCTTCAGCTAATTCAGAAGCAAAGATAAAATCGGGATCTGCTCCTATTGCAAGTATTTCTTCTGGCGATGCAGTTCCGGTCATAAATAATTTCTGAACAGTAACACCGGCAACAAAAGAACCAATTTGTGCGGCTATCGTCATATCATACCCCGCTGCCAACGATGATGCTGCTCCTGCCAGATAACTATCACCGGCACCAACGGTATCAACTTTTGCGAGAATCATCAGTCCGGGAATTTCTGAAATACCTGAAGAATCAATAGTCAGTGACCCTTTGCTGCCTCTGGTAATAAAAAGCGGTTTTTCGTAGCGTTTGTATAATTCATTTGCGGAAGACACAATTTCGGAATAAAGAACTACTTCATCCGGTTTTTTGTTTAGTCCGCATAATCTGGCAGCTTCTGTATCATTCATTTTGCGGATTGCCCCAGTGTAATAATCATTGAAGTTGCGGCTGTCAACGATAAAGGTTTTTTCAGGAAATTGAGATATCACTTCCACCAATCGTTTCTTAAAATATTCGGTATGAATTCCTGAAGGTACTTGCTGGTTGATAATAACAAGGTCAACTTCAGGAATTTCCTGAATCAGATTACTTATCAGGCGATCGGCAGTCTCTTTAGACAAATGGTTGTAGTTTCCAAAGTCAACGCGGTTCAATTCCCTGTCATCAATGTACGGTTTTGCATAAGTATGTGTAAACCAATCTTCTGTTTGAATTAGCAGATTTCGAGGCTGAATTCCTGTCTCTTTCATAATGCGTACCATTTCTGCACCAAAAGGATCAGTTCCGATTACTCCAAAAGCGCGGATATCTCTAATCTTCATGGCGGCAAGGTTATTGGTAACATTGCCAGCACCTCCTAAAGAATACCGCTGTTGTGACACCGGCCGTGTGGCTTGGTTGGTCTCTACCGAAATCTCGCTCATGGCTTCATCAATGAACCAATAGGCATCAAGACAGAAATCACCTAAAACGGCAATTTTTACGTTACTAATATCATTCAGAATTTTTTGCAGTTGTTCTGTTTTCATTCGACAATCTTTTGTAAGTTAAACAATATATGTATATTAAATTATAAATATTCGATTATTTCAATTTTTGGGTGAGGTTGGAAACATGTAAATAGCAATATCACCAGGTTCAACCTCTGTAGCATTCGCATATTCGCTTGCAGAAATTAGGGTTCCATCTTTAAGAACCTTTTTAACTGTCTCGTCAGTATTAATAATCAACTTCATCGTATTTTTAAAATCTCTATTTACTACTATTAGAAATGTATTTACTCCATTTTCGAGAACAGAAACAACAGCACCTTCACCGACAGTTTCGAGTAACTTAACCGGAGATGGCAACTGGTAAAAACGCATTGTTTCATTAGGAATATTTAAGCCGGTATGAGCAACAGAAATAACTTTTGCACCTAAGAAAACACCAGATAGATATTGAATTTCATTGCTTACTTTTTGCAATCTGTCGTAAACAACAGTTCGCTTGCCCTGTGCATCGAGCGGAGAACCAAAACCTCTGAAGCTCCAGTACTCAATTCCCTGAGCACCGTAGGCAAGATTCACATAAATTTGCAACCTTAATTCGGCGAGAGTAGGAATATCATGGACAAAAGTTTTCTCCGGTTTGTAGGTTTTATACAATTGATAAAAATCATTTAAGGTAGGCTGACCTGAATCGTTGGAGTATGCAAGATAGGAAGTTGTAAGAGCAAAAGCCCAAAAAGGCCGGTTTTCGGTCATATATTTTTTTGCGAAAAACTCCATGTTTTCGTACCACCGGGGATGTACTGCTCCATCAACAACAGGGTAAAAATCGAAGGAGAGGAACGGTGCAGGAAACAGATTATCAAAAGTATCAATGTATTCCTTATAGTCTTTCGTTCCGAATTTACCCTGATTGGAATTAATATTCGGATAGAGGTTTACAAAGCTGTAATGCTTTTGATCAACTGCTTTCAATCGTTTTGCCCAATCTGCCAATTCCTGAAATTGTGATTTTCCCGGCTCATCGGCGAGGTAATAACCTTCAAGAGATGAATGATTTTTGAAGCGCGTGGCCGTTTTCTCAGGATCACTTTTAAGCTTAGGACATGAAATCATCAGTTTTATACCTGCGATTCCCCCAGCATCAAGTGCCGAAGCTATGGCATCGGCATTTGAGAAGAAAGCAATATCAATGTTTACACCAACATCTTTCAACTTTTTGTAATTGGCTACTGATACTTCAGATTCTGAAATACCACCCCATGACATAACAGGTATCATTCCTTTTGATTTTAATCTTTCCTGCGATATCGCCTGTCCCACAGCCACAACCACACAAATTACAAGTACTATAATGTTTTTCATTATGATTTATTTTTTGGTTGGGAACATATAAACAACAATATCTCCAGACTCAATTTCGGTGGAATTCGAGTATAAAGCCGCCTTTACTATCGAACCGTCTTTAAGAACCCTTTTAAGCGACTCGTCACCAAGAATTGTTAAAGGCATGCTTCTTTCAAGATCACGATTAACCACCACAAAAAAGGTATTGTCACCATTCTCGAGGATAGATACCAATGCTCCTGTGCCTTCTGTTTCAAAAACTTTTATGGCAGAAGGCAATGTCGTTAAACGTGTGGTTCCTTTCGGGATGATCAAACCTGTGTGCCGTACAGAAATAACTTTGGAACCTATAAAAACCCCGGCCAATGATTGAATCTCTTTGTTTACTTCCTTAATCCGGTCATAAACAACAGTCCTTTTACCATTCAGGTCTATGGGAGAGCTGCGAAGTCCCTGAGACATCCAATAGGACCAATACTCCAATCCCTGTGCACCGTAAGCCAGGTTGCTGTATTGCTGAAGTCGTAAAGCCGGAATAGTTGGAATGGGATGCAGTTCGTTGTAAGAGCTTGCAAGTGCAAAAGCCCACATTGGTTTACCCAACTTTAATGCTTCCGCGGAAAAGACCTCCAAACCGTGATACCAGTTTTCATGAATACCTGCTGTCAGAATTGGATAAAAATCAAATGAAAGCAACTTAGATGGAACCTCTTTTGCAAACGTGCTGACATATTCGGCATACGACTTTGTCCCTAAAGCTTCCGTTTGGGTTAGGTTAATGCTTGCTATCAGGTTGACAAAGCAAAAATGCAGACTGTCGGTTGCTTCAATTTTCCTGACCCAATCCCCCAACTCTGTAAAGTCCTTATGGACAGGTTCGTCTCGTAAAAAATAACCAGCCAATGCAGGGTGGTGCATAAACCGCTTAACCGTATTCTCAGGATCGGATTTCAATTCAGGGCAAGATGTTACCATCTTAATTCCGGTCTTTTCCGCAAGATCCAGCCCTTTTTGCATCTCATCAACATTCGAATAATTACAAAGATTGATATTGATGCCCATCTCTTTCAACTCTAGGAACCGGTCAATGTTATTTTCGCTTGCCGGAATACCAGACCATGCCATAATGGGAAGCGGCCTGGAAGAAATTATTTTTTCCTGGGCCGCAATATTTCCACAAAAAACCACTATCACAAAATACAAATGGACAAGTTTTCTCATTCTTTTTATTAGTATATTGTTTTCCAATCTATTTCACAAAGTGGTTACGGATTTTTTTTTGCTTTGGGAAACATATAAATAGCGATATCACCCGGATCCAATTCCATCGAACTTTCATAAGCATCAGCTGGTACAATTGTCCCGTCTTTTAGTATTTTTTTTACCGATTCATCCCCATAAACAGTTAGAGTTATGCTGTTTAAAAAATCTTTATTCACTATTAAAAGGAAAGAATTTTCACCATTTTCAAGCAGGGAAACGAGAGCGGGAGCACCTCCGGTATCTAAAACCTTAATTGCATCTGGAAGCGTTGTTAACCGAATTGTTCCGCCTGGTATCATTCCTTTTCCGGTATGCCTGACCCAAATAACTTTTGATCCGATGAAAACGCCGGAGAGATTTTTTATTTCTTCACTCATAAGCTTTACCCGATCGTAAACTACACTTCTTTTTCCGGCGGCACTGATAGGAGCACCTCTCTGATCTTCACCTGATGGTGTATTTATTGAAGTTGCAGACCAGTAAGTAAAATACTGTATTCCCTGGGCACCATAAGCTAAATCGCTGTAAACCTGAAGTCTCATAGCCGCAAGTGTCTGAGGGGTAACATGATTTTCATCGTAGTTGGTCGTAAGTGCAAAGGCCCAGAAAGGAAGTCCCGCTTTTTGTGCCTCACCGGATATTTGCTCAAGATTCTGATACCAGGTTTTGGAAAGGTGATCCTTCATAACCGGATAGTAGTCAAAAGATACAAATTGTAATGGTATCTGTTTGACATACTCCCTTACATATTCAAGATAATCTTTTGTTCCAAGCTGAGCTGAATCGGCAAAATTCGGGAACAAATTAACATAGCAAAAGTTTTTTTTATCAATTGACTGAATCCTTCTACCCCATTCACCAAGACCTTTTAACTGGCGAATTGAAGGCTCGTCCTGAAGGTGGTAACCAACCACTGCGGGATGATTCATAAAACGTTTAACTGTTTTTTCAGGATCCGTTTTTAATTCGGGGCAGGAGACCACCATTTTGATACCAACCTTTGCAGCGACATCAAGAGCTTTTTGCATGGCATCGGCAGACGGAAAACCTGTAAATGAATGAGTAATACCGGCATCTTTCATTTCCTGGTAACGAGCCACAGTAGTTTCGCCTACAGGAATACTGTACCATGCAAGAATAGGAATCTGCCCTTTCGGTTCCAGTTTCTCCTGACAGATTACATTCCCGACATAACTAATAATAAATAAGCTTAGTAAAATAATTTTTCTCATTATAATACAATTTAGATTGTGGTTTTTAATATATTTCATTACCTAAAACTTAAGATCGTAAATTGACAGCGCATTTTCCCTCAGCACTTTTTTAGCTATCGCGATGGCTTCATCTTCGGTAAGGTAGCTTGTTTTCACTTTGTTGATCAAAGCTGTTGATACAGTTTCCCTTGCAAGGACAGATGCCCCATAAGCCCCCTCAACATTCTGGCAATCGCCACCGTAACACATGATTTTATTGGTTGGAACAGTTTCGATATATTCCTCAAGATTCCGGATTGTATAGGAGGGAGAAATAATTGCAGACCACGCCATATCAATATACACGTTAGCGAAAGTCTTGGCAATAGTCGCCATTTCACCACCAAACGGATAACTGGCATGGAGCAGGACAAATTTCAGTTTCGGGAATTTGAAGAAAGCTTTCACCAAACCGGTCGGATTTGAATTGGATATGTCGTTCCCTGTACCGGTCTGCAATCCGGTATGGATCTGTACCGGAAGATTGTACTTCTCACAAAGACTTAAAATTTTAAAAAAGAGATAGTCCTGCAATGGTTTTGCTTCTTCAAAAGAAAATAGCCGCTGTGGATCTGATTTCATCTTTTCCAAAACAGTGTTGGCTGTTACTTTGGAAACCTCATCAAACTTTAGAGTTCTGTTATAGGCAATTCCGAACTTAATGCCTTGAATTCCTTTTTTGATGTCATTGGCAAAAACGGTATCTATCACCGATTCAAGCTCCTTTAAAGAAGTGAATTTCAGACCATATTGGGCAACTCTTGAATTCATCTTGTCATATC
>CAILKW010000472.1 GCA_903834845.1 uncultured Bacteroidia bacterium
CGTAACTTTGCCTAAAAGATTCATTATGAAAACGCTTAATATTACTATTTCAGATTTAGAGTACAATCAATTAGGGATTAGAAGTGATAAATTGTCATTTTCGGAATTTGTGGATATTGTAAACAAGGAAGTTACTAAACAAGCTCTCAACAAATGTGTTCAATTGGCGGAGCGATATAATCTATCAAAGTTATCGATGGACGAGATTTCGGAAGAAGTAAAATCTGTACGAAATGCAAAAGGTAATCATTGATACAAATGTATTAGTTTCTGCCTTAATACAAAGGAGTTATCCTCATTTCATCATTTATAATTATGTATTTGAGGACCTTATAGAAGTCTGTATCTCGGATGAAATCTTTAAAGAATATTTGGAAGTTTTAAACAGGGCAAAATTCAGCAAGTATCCTGATTTTCTGAACAATGCGGAACTTGTACTGGCTCAAATTGAATATAAGGCTACAAAATTTTTTCCGAAGGATAAATTCAAAATCATCAAGGACAACGATGATAATAAGTTTTTAGACTTGGCTTATGAGTCAAATGCCGATTTTATCATAACAGGGAATACTAATGATTTTACGATGAGTGAATTCAATGGTACAAAAATTGTCAATCCAAAAGATTTTTGGGATAATTTTTAAATAAACTTTGAAATCATTATGTTTATGGTTTCCATTACCTTAGGCCTATTAATAAACAGTAATTTGTAAAATTCCTAAAATTCAATTTTAAACCCTTTTCAGGAAAACTGCCCAAACTAAAAAAAAAAATGGTAGAGGTTAAAATATATAGAAAAAACTCACTCCAGGAGCTGTCTTTGCAAATCAAACGACTGCATATAAAATGGTTAGCAGATTCAAAGTGTTTGATAACGTGTCCCGAGAGGTACGAACACGTCCCGAGAGGTACGACCGTGTCCCGAGAGGTACGACCGTGTCCCGAGAGGTACGATTCGGGATTCCGGATTCGGGATTCCGGCGAAAATCCCCAAATTAAAGCACAGTCAGAACAATGTTTTTGGCACAGTGCTTCTTTGTTTGGGATTGCTGTGAATTGCAAGTGATTAGCTTTCAAATTGTGTTCTTTTTCGCACTCCGCGCAACGACAGGTTCTGAATTTGTTACTTCTTAGTATTGATTCGCCTTAGAAAATCACAGGACTTACACTTGCAATTTTGTCAGGTTAAATGTATTTTTACAAAAAAAACAAAACTATGCTTTTAGAGATCACAAAAAAAACGGGACTAACAAAGGTCAATGCAGCTTTGAAAATGTTAAAACCTGGAAAGCAATTTAATGCAAAAAAGCATTGTGGAAAAGTAAAATGGACGGAGGATGGTTTGAGCTATCAAAAAAAGTTGCGCGATGAATGGGATTAGTGTAATGATCGATACAAATGTTGCTATTGCCTTGTTAGATGGAGAGGAAAAAATGGCAGAAATGCTCGATGGGAAAGATTTACGCATTTCGTTTATCACCGAATTGGAATTGCTGTGTAAACCAGGCTTGAAAATTTCTGAAAGGAATGATATCCAAACTTTTATAGATGATTGTACTATATTGGAAATCAACTCTTCCATAAAAGAATTAACTATTGCCATAAGACAGTCCCACAAAATAAAACTTCCTGATGCAATTATTGCAGCGACTTGTATCTATTGGAATCTGCCATTTTTTACCCGTGACGATGACTTTAAAAGCATAAAAGATCTAAACTGCTTTTTTGTTAATTTTTGAGAAATTCTCCTTACCCATTACTAATATAAACGATCGAAAGTTTCAGAATGTTAAAATTGTAAGTTCGGCAAATTCAGCTTTAAAACTTTGTGGCGAAATCCATAAAATGAATTTATTCGTAATAGTATTTTATTGTGTAAACTAACTGTCTGTCATTGGAAAACAAGAAATATACGTAACTTTGCCTAAAAGATTCATTATGAAAACGCTTAATATTACTATTTCAGATTTAGAGTACAATCAATTAGGGATTAGAAGTGATAAATTGTCATTTTCGGAATTTGTGGATATTGTAAACAAGGAAGTTACTAAACA
>CAILKW010000473.1 GCA_903834845.1 uncultured Bacteroidia bacterium
CACTCCATGTTCATTCGATGAACGTATTTACAGACTAAAAGAGGTTCAGCGCGGCTGGCTTGGATATTATCGTATTGCGAGTATTCAAGGAAAGCTCAAAGACCTTGATGGCTGGTTACGTAATCGTTTGAGGTATTGTATATGGCATCATTGGAACCGAGCGAAGCGAGCTCATGAGCACATTGAAATAAAATCATTTTGCGAATAAAAAGAGGTTACGAAGCTTTATTATCTTAATACGAAAATTTGCTCCACATCTTAATGAACCGCTGTATCCCGACGTTTACAGTCGGGACGTACAGTGGTGTGAGAGGCGCACTCCGTCAGCTAATTACTGGCGGAGCCGTCTACTCAATTACCGGCATGTTGTATTTTGTTATTTTCTATTTTGTCTTGTCAAACGCACTGTTGGTTAACTTTGCCAACTGCTAAATGTTTTTTCAATTTTCCACTTTCCATTCCTTTTGACATATAAACATATATCCCCCCATCCACACAAAGGAGCATTGCAATCCCATATAGTTCCAAGTATGACCTTTGTTCTGTCTATTGATACTAAAGGAAATGAAAAATGATGTATTCCACCTTTAGTCCAGTTTGTGTCTACTACGTCTACATAATCAAATATCCGCTTGCATGGCCAGTAACATTTGATTGTTTTTGATTTTATTTTCAAATCGCTAAATATTCGTTTTTGTCTATTTGCAAATTTCTTGTCAGCTGGCGTAAATACTTTGTCATAATCGGAAGTCCATTCTATGTCATAATATTGCCAACAGACTTGTGAAATACAATAGTTACTGTCAGCAGCTATTATTTCATTTAGAATTTTATTTATCTCGCCTTCTGTCAAATCAGGTGGTCTGTCGCATGAACAGGCAATAATTGGTAACAGAAAAAGTATAACAAATTTTAGTCGATTCATAGATGTGTCCTGTTTTTTACAATTGCCGGTAACGGTCCTCGCATAGGCAGTAGTTTGGAACACCTTAGACCTACGCGCATGGCGAAGCCTAGCGTATCAATAAGTGGAAAATTCTGCTTATGCGATGTTAGAAGCTGACCATTTTATCATAATCATTTTATTATCAATTAGTTTGAGTTAGATAATTTTAAGTAAATATATAATCTTTTTAATTGTCAGTTAAAGGAGGGAAAGAAAAAAGAAGAAAAAACCAGTGCAAAACAGGCAGACTCTTTTTGCAGCTTTGGTCTTGCGGGAAGAATCCAGCGGCTGCAAAATGTGTCTGACTGTGTGCGGTTGGCTGTCTTTATTGTTTTATTTTATTAATTTACAGTATTTTATATTACTTTCTTTGTTTCAAGAAACCCTGTCAGTCTTTCTATTTTTGCTTTGACAGTTTCCTAAAACCCTCTCGATAAAACCTTTTTCCCTGTGGCTCATACCTTTTTCCCTCTCGTTCATACCTAAAACCCTTTCGTTGTTTCTATTTTCCCTCTCTATGTTTCCAAAAACCCTTTTACAGTTTCCATTTTCCCTGTGGTTTATACCTTTTTTCCTGTCAGTAAAACCAAAAATACTTTTGTTGTTCCCTTTTCTCCTGTCAGAGATTCTTAAAACCCTTTTGTTTATTCCAAAAAGATTGAGCCATATTCTAAAAAAAGGTTATCTGGGTTTTGTAAATTTTAGTTTACTTACTTGTTTGTATTCAGGACTTTTTGCTCCATATACAGACTTTATATAAGCTTTTGAAGCCATTACAACATCATATATGCCTGTTCCATCTTTATACAGTACTTTGTTCCTTTCAATCCGTGCATTGCTTAAAGCGGTGATTGCGTTAATTACAGCCGTGTTTTTGGCTTTCATATTAGTTACCATAGTATTTAATGTGTCAACTTTTAATTCAGTCTCATTTGGTGCATATCCTAGCTCTGCGGATATTAAATTTATAAATCTTGAGAAATTTTCTAAACGGTTATCATAACCCATTTGTGAAGATGAGATTTCTTTAGGGTCAGTAGGTATTACTGTTCCATCGGCTGGAGCTGTTGTTTTTGCTCCTTCATGTGTACTATCAATAAAAGCATCTAATGCTCTTTTTGATTTTGGGGTAGCTCTCTTTCCTGTTAATTTTCTTGAAAGAGTTTTTGCATCAGTTACAACTTGTACGGTAACTTCTGAACTTTTAAGTGCATTCATAATTTTTGTAACCAAAACACTTAATGGTTCAAATAAGATTTCACGAGCATCAACAGCAGCGGAATACACATTGAGTTTTTGATTTACTATTGACTGAACGGAAATTGCACTTGTAAGTTGGGTACTCATTGATGCCGTTTTGATAGCAACTTTTGAAGGATTATAAGTTGCTCCGTAACCAACACAATAAGAAATTTGTTGTTCGTAATTTGCCACGTTCGTAGCGTGTCCTGATTCATGTGTTGAAGCCATAATTTATTTTTTTTTAATTTATACTAAATTCTAATACAAAAATATACATTTGCGACCGATATGAAAAATATTTCATGTCGAATATTATTAATCTAAATAAAAAAAAGGAGAAAAAATTATGAATAATGCTGTGTACCGTTTTAGTGAACCAATTAATGAACCAATTCTCGGATATTTACCCGAAAGTGAAGAAAGAAAAAAACTTGAAAAAGAACTTGAAAAACAAAGTAGTGAACAAATTGAAATCCCACTTATAATTGGTGGAAAAGAAATAAGAACCGGAAAAATCGGAAAAGTTGTAATGCCTCATAATCATAGTCATGTTCTTGCAACTTATCATATGGCTACAGAAAATGAAGTAAAATTAGCTATTGATGAAGCTTTAAAAGCAAAAGAAAACTGGATGAATCTTTCTTGGATTGACCGTGCATCCATAATGAATAAAGCTGCTGAATTGATTTCAAAAAAATACAGGTTTGTAATAAATGCAGCAACAATGCTAGGACAAAATAAAAATGTATTTCAAGCTGAGATTGATGCAGCATGTGAAGTGATTGATTATTTAAGATTTAATTCTTATTATGCTTCAGAAATTTATAAAGAACAACCATCATCAAATTTTGACAACATTAATAGGCTTGAATACAGGCCTCTTGAAGGGTTTATATATACAATATCACCATTTAATTTTACTGCAATTGCATCAAATCTGAATGCTTCTGTTGCCGTAATGGGTAATACAACTGTGTGGAAACCTGCAACAACTTCACTTTTATCAAGCTATTATATTATGAAAGTATTTATGGAGGCAGGTTTGCCAAATGGAGTAATTAACTTTGTGCCTGGCTCTGGTTCTTTAATAAGCAATATTGTTTTGAATCATAAAGAGCTTGCAGGAATTCATTTTACAGGCTCTACAGAAACATTTAATACTCTATGGGAAACAACAAGTAAAAATATCAGAAATTATATTTCATATCCTAAACTTGTTGGGGAAACAGGTGGAAAAGATTTTATTTTTGCTCATAATTCTGCGAATCCTCTTGAACTTGCTACTGCTATTGTTCGGGGTGGGTTTGAATATCAGGGACAAAAATGTTCTGCTGCCTCAAGGACTTATATTCCAAAATCTATCTGGGATGAAACAAAAAAAATCATTCTAAAAATGGTTTCTGAAATTAAAGTTGGAGATGTGCGAGACTATAACAATTTTGTAAATGCTGTTATTGATGAAAATTCATTTGATAATATAATGAGTTATATTGAAAAAGCTAAAAACGCACCTGATGCTGAAATTCTTATTGGTGGCAAAGGCAATAAATCTAAAGGATATTTTGTTATGCCAACCGTGATTTTAACAACAAATCCTCATTTTGTTACAATGGAAGAAGAAATATTCGGACCTGTTATGACAATTTATGTTTATGAAGATTCTGAATTTGAAAATACTTTGAAAATTTGTGATAAAACTTCACCTTATGCTCTTACAGGTTCAATCTTTGCAAATGATAAATATGCAATGATACAGGCTTGTAAAATATTAAGGTATTCAGCAGGTAATTTTTATATTAACGATAAACCATCAGGGGCAATGATTGGAGAACAACCTTTTGGCGGTGCCCGTGGTTCAGGAACAAATGATAAGGCAGGAAGTCACTTAAATTTATTACGGTGGACAAGTCCGAGAACAATTAAAGAAACATTAATTCCTGCAACTGATTTTCGTTATGCTTACATGGATAAATAATAAACCTATCATTTGTTAAACCAATATTAAGCAAATGATAAATTACTGATTTTTTTTGGTTGAGATAATATGAGAACCAACGGAAAATAAAAGTCCGTTGGTTTTTATTTTTTAGCTTTTTATTTCTGTGCAAGTTTATGATGTCTGAAACCGCCCCAGATTGCAGCACCCAAAGCGCCTGAATAAATTGCATCAGGGTGTGTGGTTAGTGTGAGATTTAATTTAGCTGCTGTTGCAAGTTCATTAATTGCCTGTATCATTCCGACATTCATTGCCATGCCTCCTGTAAGAACTACATGTGATTCTGCTTTAACAGAAGTTAAAAGTTTTATAACTTTATTTGCAATTGAAAGATGGATTCCTTTGATAATATCAGGTGTTGAAATTCCCCTTGACACCATATTAATAACATCTGTTTCTGCAAGTACGGAACAAATTCCTGATGGTGTTTCCGGTGCTGTTGATTTCATAGAAACCTCCCCAACTTCTTCAATAGATAATCCCAAGTATCTTGAAATATTTTCAATAAACTGACCTGAGCCTGATGCACATTGTCCGGTCATTTTATAATCTAAAACTTTGCCTTCATTATTTATTTTTATTGCCCTGACGAACAATGCCCCCATGTCAATAATTGTTTTTGCACCTGCTATAAGAAAAGAGCCTCCTTTTGCATGTGTTGTCATGCTGTAAAAATGACCTCTTTTACGGGCAAGCATATCACCCTCGCCCGTTGAAGCAACATAAGCTATATCCTGAAATTTGAGATTGTTTTTTGCCAAAATATCATCTATAAGTTGGTCAGCAACCATTTCAGAATTTCTTTTACGAATTTTCTCGGTTATTTTATCAAGAATTACAGGATTATTGGAGTAATCCAAAAGAACCAATTTAATATTGCTGCTTCCAACATCTATTCCGAGGGTAAAAGTTTTATTATTCATCTTTACATATTTTCTTTTAAGTTCAAAATTACAGATTCCAAATTTTCAATTCAAAAACATGGGATTTTTTTATTAATAACTACGGCGTGCAAACATTGCACCTCCTAAAGCTCCCATAAAAATTGAATCTGTATGAATATTTATTTTTATATCATTTCCATAGCTTTTATATACCAATTCAGAAACATATTTTAATACAGCCTGATTCCTTGCGACACCTCCTGTAAAAGTAAATTCATTTCTTACCCCGCCGGAACGTGCAAGCAAAGACATTGCCCGCATAACAATTGCACGATGAAGCCCTGCCAAAATATCAGAACGTTTTTGCCCAACATTTAATAGTTCTCTGATTTCAGCAGCTGCAAATACGGTACAAGTTGAACAAATATTTACTTCGTTTTTTGCTTCAAGTGCAAGAGGTCCCAACTCATTTAAAGATAAACTGAATTCATCTGCAATATAACCAAGATACCTGCCACATCCGGCAGCACAACGGTCGTTCATGTGAAAGCTTGTAACCAATCCGTGACTGTCAACCTGAATTGCTTTTGTGTCCTGACCGCCAATGTCAAGAACTGTTCTTGTGTTTGGGAAAACTGCATGTGCACCAAAAGCATGACATAATATTTCTGATTTGATACATTTTTCAGGAAAAGGCAATAAAGCTCTGCCGTAACCTGTACCAACCATATTTGAAATATGTATATCCATATTTGCAATAAACTGTAGGTGTTCTTTTATTGAATCATAAACCTTTTTATAATTTCCTTTTAATAAATTTAATTCAACATCAAACTGGATATTTTCATTTTCAGCATAGGAACTGTCAATATTTGCGTACTTATCGTTTAAAATTTCAATTGCCTGAAAAACCAATTCTTTAAAATTATATTCCGTAAGTTCGTTTTCAATCTGGTTTATACTTTTATCATAAACCAACATTAATTGTTCGTAATATTGTTTGTCAATATTTAAAACTTCTTTGTTATATCTTTCACTTACAATATCACGGAAAAATTGATTCTTTGAACCCAGATTACCATAAATATATTCATGATGAATAGCAGGTTCAATAATTTTTAAAATTACTTCGATGAAACCTGATATTTGTACTTTTAATTCATTATGAAAAGTTGCTGCGATGGTGTCTTTAAATTGCACATGCAGCCTGTCGAGTCTTCTTTTAAACTGTATATATTGAAAAACAGATTCTATGTCTTCGATATACTTTTTGTATTCAGGTGAACTTTGAATTTCATCACCCAATTTATATTTTAAAAGTGAAAATCTTGCATTATAAATTGCTTCCAATCGTGCAATTTCAGTAGCTACGGTATAATTAGCCCTTGTATTGGTAATGCCCCGACCAATGATTTTATCTTGTTCGTCAACTATAACTGCCTTTGATGTGGTTGAGCCTAAATCTATTCCTAAAAAATATTTTTTCATATTTGGTGTATGATGAATTAAGTCAAATGTAAAATGTGTTTATCCTAAAATCTGTTTCCTTTGTTCGAGCATCTGAAAAAATGATTCAAGCCTATTTTTAATATTTGCATAAGAAAAATATCTAGGGTCAACAAGGTCAGATTCAATAAAGCCAACAGGGATTTCCAGTTTTCTTTCTAACTGTTGCATTATCATTAACTGACCTGCTGAAAAAGAATTACAGCTTTTAATTGAGTTAACCAAAAAACCGTCTGCATGATAATCTTTAATACATTTTTCTAATATTTCAACCCTTTGTTCAAGGTTGTGATTTGTATAACAACTCATACAAAATTCTGCAAGGCTTTCAAGCGGTTTATCAGGATTTACTCTAAAACCCAAATCATAAACTCCGCCAACTTTAGTATAAGAAGAAGCTACAATCACTGCACCCATGTCGTAAAATAATTTCCAGAACTCACGAAAATGTGTCCAATTCGGAGGACCTTCAACAACAAGGCGAAAACGTTCTTTTTCAATTTCTCCTTCCGGTGTAATCGGACCTAATCCTTTTTCAACTCTTTCAAGAATTTCTTTATAAAGTTCATCATAATAATTAATGGCTTCAACTGTTCCCCTGAAACCATTATTTATAGGGCCGATATAATAAACACCTGCGAAATAAGCATCAATGGGAGAAGGTCTGTTTTTTGTGGTTGAAAATATTTTAACAATTGTTTCCTCTACTTTGCTTGAATTTCTTAAAAGGGATTTTAATTTTTCTTCGTCATATTTTTTGCCTGAAACTTTTTCCATTTTTGGAATCACTTCTTCTTTGAGTTGTTTCACCATATACTGAGTCATTTCAGGCGTTATTACAGCAGCTTCCTGATAGGGTGTATGCAACATGGCAACCTCTGCATTCGGATAAAGTCTTTTTAAAGTTTCAAACCATTTCAAAAAAGTAAAACAGCCGGAATAACTTAAAAGTAATAAATCAGGTTCAGGGATTTTTTCACCTGTAGGACCGATATTTCCATTGAGCATCATTCCAACATCGCACTTTACATAAGTACAAACATCTTCTGAATGTCCGATTTTTTCAGCATCTGTAATAAATCCTTCTGATTTTTTTCTCATTCCTGATTGAAGTGCATTAATTTCAGGATATACAGGGAGCATATCGAATGAATGAATCAATTCAGAAACATTGCCAGGGACAAAAGTATAAACTACTTTTTTACCTGTTTCCTTAGCAATACTTAAGTCCTTAAAAAGTTTTGCAATCATCTCTTTTTGGATGACCATACTTTTTTCTTTTGCGACGTCTTTAGACATATATTTATATAGGATTTGCGATTTTAGATTTATGATTTAAAATATATTTGGCTACTATCAATAATAGATTTTGACATTATATATTTAGTCCCAAAGTTTAATTGAATCTGAAAATGTTCCGACCTGTTCTTTTATAACCTTGAACTGACCTGTATTTTCACTAAACAAGAAACTTATATATCGTATGTTATTGTCATTACAGGCTTTTTGTAAAATCGGGTGGTCAAGTAATGCAGGGTCACAGAAACTTGGTGCAGCAAAAATAATCCCGTCTGCTTTACGCTCTTTCATTAACTTTATTAAACGTCCTTCTTTTGGGTTGTGAACATCATAAACAGAAGATGAAAAAGTACTCTTGTTAAGATACGCATTACTCAATGAATTTAAAGGCTGTTTTGAAGAAGAATCAATATCGCCCTGTGTCCATCTTGCACCAAGTAAAAAATCATCTTCAACAATATAGCACCCTGCCATTTCAATAGTTTTAATTAAACCAACAGGCGGTTGTTCGCAGAAAGCACCCATTACTAAAACCTTTATTTTGTCAACGGGTTCACCAATATTTTGTCTGATATGTACAAGGATTTGTTCAAGAATTTCATTGTGTTCCTCAACCGGAATTACATAACCTGCCCTGACAATATGATACACATCGGCAGCGGTAAGCCTCCAAGGAGCATCTTGCCGGATATTGTAAATTTCCTCAATAAGTTTCCTGTTCTTATTAAATAAAGAAATAGAGTGATTTAATTTTTCTGCTGTTACTTCAACATTATTGATTGCTTTTATTTCATGTAAAACGTGATTCATTTCACTTATGTAAAATTCACCGCCAATGTGAGCCTGAAAGTTTTGAGGGAAATCAAGATATTTTACAAATTTCCCTTTTTTAAGAAACCTAAACATTCCAGATAAATTCCTTATTACATCGCAAATAGAAGGAAATACAAAACCATCAATCCCCTCTAAATGGTTATCAAGTGCCAATTCAATAATACCACGGGGCATATGACAAATATAGGACTGATAATATGCATCACCCTTAATAATTTGTTTTCTGTCACCTCCTCCAAGTATTCCAACTGGTAAACCATTTGCAGCATGAACTATTTCTCTTGGAAAATATATTGGCATATAACCAACAAGAACTCTCGTATTATCTTGTGATTTCCATTCTTTTGCCCTTGTAAAATTCAAGTCAAAAGCCAGTTCCTCACACTTACTGATTATTTCTATTAATGATTTCAAGTCTGTATATTTTTTTTATGTTTTAAGGCAGCAAATGTAAAAAATTATTTCGATATGTATAATTTTTCATATCGAAGTTATTTAAACCAATAATTATTTAGCAATATTAGTATCGAATCTCAAAAAAATACACAATAAAGTGCCAGCCCGTCAGGGCTGTAATAAAATTATCATTCCGCTTTGGCATTGCATCGGCTGTGTGAAGGAAAGGCTGACCGTGTGGTTAAGATAATTAGATGTGAGCGTTTGCTGATTAGTGCTTTTGTTGTTGTTGCGGAGCAAGTTTTTTTTTGCGTATATTTTCTTACGCAAAAAGAAAACTAAACAACAAATGGACTAATGTGTGTAAGCTATACCGCTTTGGATTGTGGACGGGCAAAGAGCAAGTTCTTTTCTTTTTTTACCTTAAAAAACAATTAAATTCAAAAAAAAGAAATTGTACTTGCTGTGTGTAAGATAGGGCTGACCGTGTGATTTTGAGCGTAAGGTGTTTGCAACTCTTTTGCTGATGGTGCAGAGCAATTTTTTTTAATGCTTATCTTTCATTGCAAGCATTAAAAAAAATAATCAGCAAATGTGTTGAAAGCAGGGTAAGCGGCTGTTTCTGGTTTTTTCTTCTTTTTTCGTGCGTGGGCAAATTGTCTTAATAATTGTCTTTTAATATTTACTTTTTTATCATATCAATTTACTAAAATTATCATTCTATTTTATTTGTATTTTTTGATATAATTTGATTTATCAGCCCGTAAATCTATTATGCTCGGGGTCTCTGGATGGTTTGCTTCTAACAATTGGCTTGCACCATTGGTGTTATTTTTGCTTTATAATTAGAGTTGGTGTTATCCATTTTATGTCTTTTTAATTACTAATAATCAATACTTTGATTTTTTAATTATATGATTTTATTATAATTCAAAACTATCTAA
>CAILKW010000474.1 GCA_903834845.1 uncultured Bacteroidia bacterium
CTACGAAAAAGTTGCTCCGCATCTTAATGAACCGCTGTATACGAGACCCGTACGTACAGTGGTGTGAGAGGCGCACTCCGTCAGCTAATTACTGGCGGAGCCGTCTACTCAATTAGCAACTGGGCGTTCTTGTCTGTCAATGGTTTGAGATATATTTCTAATTCTGTCATTCCTTTTTCTGTCTTTAAAGATTTAGTTTTTTAGTGTCGGCAAAGTAAGGGCTGGCAAAATAGACAAGCTCTTTGGCAGGTTTTGGTTTTAGCGTTGGCTGGTGCGACCTGACAATGTGCTTGGCTATGTGCTGTGGGCTTTTCATTTCAATATATTTCTTTTGTTTCTCCATCGTTCATTTCAACTATTGGTGTTGTAAAAATCTTGTCATATTCGCTTCCGCTAAAAGTATGAATTGGAACAATATTTTTTGGTTTTATTGCTTCAACCATTTGTTTTAATGTTTCTGTGTCTGCGTGTCCGCTTGTATGAATTTTATGTATTGTGAAATTGCGATTTGTCAAATAGTCAAGGAATTTCTTTGTATCTGACTTTTGCAAATACCCTTCCCACATTGAATATATTAGGTTTCCGCCATCAATTTCATTTATGTTTTCTAAGTCTTTTTGCATTGATGGTCTTACAATCATTACAATCTTGTCAGCCTGATTACCAATTTCTTCTTTAGTGATTTTGTAATTTTTGAATTGATACAGAATTTGTTCGTGTCCTTCATTTTTCAATCGTCTGCTTGTGTAATAAGGAAACATTACTTTCAAATTTTCAAACTCTTTTGAAGGGAAAGGAATTTTTGCAAATTTCGATAATTCTTTCAAAATCGTTGCTACATAAACATCAACGACGAAAATTTTATTGGTTCTTATACAAGCCCTATAAATAGAGACAATTCTGTCAATGTTTTGTCCTGATGTATATATTAAATTGATTTTATTTTGCTGTTGAAAAACTTCAATTAAGTCATTCTCAATTTCTGTTTCTGTCTTAAAAGGTTTGCTTTCTCTACCAATGGTTGTGCCTTCAAGAAGCAAATAATCCACATTCTGAGGTGCATTGTGCGTAAACCATTTAAAAGCGTTTGCTTTTCTGCCGTGGTTTCTAAAATCACCTGAATAAAATATGCTTTTACCTTTCGCTTCAACTAAAAATGAATACGCATCAAAAGCGGAATGGTCAGCCCAATAAGGTGTAATTGAAAAGTCGCCAATTTGAAACACCTTTTCCTTTTCAAAATAGGTAGCATTTTCAATGATTATTTCTTGCGGAGTAAATAAACTGTTGAGTTCAATTATTTTATGTGTTGCTTCTCCCAAAAAATGTTTTACTTTTTTATCAATAAAATTGCTTAGTCCGTAATGGTCTTGATGTGGATGCGATATAATTACACCATCAATCAATTTGTCTGTTTCGTTATAAAGCCCTTTAATATCAGGCAAAACACCGTGTTCAATTAATTCCTGGGGGTTTAACTCTTTGAATTTTCTAAAATCAAATTCTTTTCCATCTCTTTCAACTAATGGCATACCAAAGTCAAGCAATATTCGTGTGTTTTCAGTCCAGACTTCTACACAGGAACCGCCTATTTCTTTTGTGCCACGATGGATTTTAAATTTCATAAATTACCAATTATTTAAACCGTTTTTCATTGTGAAATTAAATGTTTGAAGATTATTTAAGAAACTTGAACCGAATTGTTTTCTCGTAAACTGTAGAATTTCATCAAACTTTGTCTTTGCTGAACTTTTGTAATTAAATTCCGAGATAATCAAGACAGGAATTAAATCCTTGATGTAATTGGGCTTTTTCCAATTCGGATTTATTAAACCGATATTTTGTTTCTGTTCCAGCATTTCAAAGACAGCGGTTTCCAACTCATTTTTTGGAAAATATGTAAAGATATCGTTGTACATACCAATTTGCAAGGGACTAAGATATATTCCAGAGGTATTTGTTCCGTGTTTATACTCAATCAGCAAAATATTACCTTCTTTGTCTAATGCCAAAAAATCAAGTTCATTACCAATTGCCTTTTTTCCTAAATCTTTTCCGTATCGTTCAGGATTGAGGTCTGAAATTTCACGTTGTAGTTGTTTGTATTTTTGTTGTAGGTTTCCAAAAAGATTGTCTTTCTCTGCTTGGTCTGAATAGCCGATTACTGCTTCTTTGTCAATAATTACAAAATCAGTATTAGGGTAGCCACAAATTCCAAATATTTTTGACAATTCGTTTTGATAAAAACCTTCTTTTTTGTTTTTATAATACCTGTCAAATTTACTGTTCTGTTCAATTTGAGTTATTAAATATTCAATTTCATTCTGGAAATTTTCACTTAAATTTTTCTGTCCATAAAGATTTGGCGAAATGGCTTTGTACTTTTCGTCAGCATCAATTAAAACAGAAGTGCTGTTTATTGGTAGAACTGATATAATTCTAGTAAGACCACGATAGACTGAAATCCACTCTTTTGAACTGTTTTTACCAATTAAGAAATCTAATTCATTATGATTTTTGACGAAGTCAAATAACCACCTAAATTCACCGCCAGTTTCTAATAAACTTGCAAGTCCTTTTGATATCGTTCTATTATAATACATTTTCTTGTTTTTTAAATGACCAAACTCGATTTTTTACAAGTCCAAAGAGTATCGGGGCTAAAAAAATCATAACTATTCCAGCAATTCCCCTGCTTTGTCTTCGGTTCTTGCCACTTGGCGAAATTAGATTGACAAGGTATATTGCAAAGATAACTCCCAATGGAATTTTTGTGATTAAAGCCAACAATGTTTTAAAAATGTTTCTGTTGTCAATAAATGTTGTTACGATAATCCATAAGAGCAAAAGCCCTTCAATTCCGAAAAAAATGTTTTGCAAAATGCGATTATCAATTTTGTCGCCCAAAATATAGAACAAACCAAGCGGGGCGAGTACAAGCATAAAAACTTTTGTCAAGTCGGCAAAATCCCGATAAACTGTTATTGTTTTTGTAAAACCCAGTATTATTCCGAGAAGCAAAATCCCAATGCTTCCGTATATATAATATTCGTTTGGTATTGTTTCTAAATATTCCATTTACTTTTTATGACTTTTAATTTTTGAAATTGCTAATTCTGTACATTCGGTAATTGCTTTTGTAAATTTCTTCTTTCCCATTTTTTCTTCGTTGAAATCTATGATGATTGCTGTATCTTCTTTTGAGTTCGGTAGGATTTCAAAATAGCCAGCATATTTTCTTTGTGTTAATTCGGAAACTGAATTAAAAACTTCCAACTGTATTTTCTTAATTTCTTCTGGTGTTGCCTGTTCTGATGAATAATTCAAGCCATAAACCAATGTACCTTTTTGAATATAAATTGCTAAAACTCCTTCTTCAAGCGGCTGAATAGGAATTAGTTTGGCTCGCAATTTTGATTTTGGGTCAGTATTCGTAACAAATAAATATTCTAAGCCTTGTCCTTTTTCAGGGTCATAATTCTCTCTGTTATATCTTGGCCCCATTAAAAAGTCTTCGTTCTTTTTTTGAATATACATTAATGCTTCTTTACCAATTTGGCTAAAACTTTTATTCTCTTTTTTAATAGTAGTCGCAACGAGTAAAACCAATACAGGAATAGCAACCTGAGTAAAGTTCACAATAGAACCTAATAATTCGTTTGTGTCAAAATTACTGTTTATTAAAAGTCCAATAATCGCAAGGACACTCATAATTCCGAGTGCAATTGATAACATTTCGTTTATTCTATCTTTATTCATACATTTTATTTTTTAGATTTCAAACTCTATTATTCTAATTCGTGGGTCGGAAGATTTGGCTCTTTGACTTTTGCGAAGCGTTGGCTCGTGTGGCGGGCAAAAGGCAATGTGCCAAATGTGTGTCGGCTTTCCGATTTTCTTTCTTGCGGGTCGGCTAAAAAACTAAATCTTTTGTCTTTCATTTTCATTCTCAAACCATTCTTTTCTGTTGTCATTGTCTCGGTGTCGGTTTTTTCTTCGCCTTGTTGCTAACGGGCAGCATATTGCCGCCGTGTTTTTTTTGGGGGATTTAAGAGCACTGCCCGTTCTGTCCGCACAAAAGGTAATAGAAAGCACTGCCCGTTCTGCCCCACGTCAACCCCCAAAAAATAACATGGTCGGCAATATGTAAGTTAACTGCTGGTGTATTTTTTTTTGTCAAACGATTATGGTCGTCTTTCCGTACAAGTGCGGTAAACAATTCTGTTTCATGCGAAACTTTGTTCCGTGATTATGTCCTGTTCGTGCGTCAAAGTCAACAAGAATGTTTCCTTTCTCAATCTGGTCTAAGAAGCCGTCAAAGTTGAATTTCTGTAACATCATCACTTTGCTGTAATGATAAAATTCTTTCTCATCTTCCTTTTTTACTTCAGCTTGTACATAAAAACAGTTGAGTAGTTTTGTTCCTGCTTTGTTTGATAAATCATCAAATCCCCAATAGGGTTGTGGGTCAATTTGTCCTAATCCAATTCTATTCTTTACTAATTTCAACCATTCGCTATGTCTGTCAGAAACTTTACTGCTGTCAAAAGAAATGAGAACTTTGCAATTTACTCTATCAATTATTACTTGAAATCCTCTGTCACTTGGGGTAAGTCCGTGAATAGTTTGACGAAAACTCATTTCATTTTCTGAATACTTTTTCCCTGCTTCTTGATGTTCCCAACCATATTTCTGCAATAAAATCTGTGGAACAAATTTTATTGCTCTTGGTGATGGCTCAATATGAAATAATGTTGTCAACGAAGTTGTGTTTATTCGTTGTGATTTCAATTCCCATTCTGCTGCATTTGGAATTGGCAGATTGTTTTCTGTTATGCCTAACAAATCTTCAAGAGTATTGCCTATGCCTCCTGCGTTTCCATGTCTTGCATTTGCAATCCAACCTCTTGAAGCAATGCTTTTAAATTCTTTTATTAAGCTGTCTTTTGTATATGTCTTCATTCTGTATCTTGGAATAGTTTTAGTGTTTTAAATTTAAGCAGTTCACTTTGTCTTTTGTTTCGTTCAATTCTTGCTTCTGATTTCTTGCAGTAGTCAGGTGATAATTCAATACCAATAAAATCTCTTTTTAATCCTAATGAAACAATCGCAGTTGTTCCACTACCGGAAAAGGGGTCAAGTATTAACTGTCCAGTCGTAGATGAAATAATCCTGTCAATGAGTGCAACAGGGAAGGGGGCGGGGTGGTCATTATTCATCTCTTGTGTAAACTCCCATACATCTCCAAAAGCATTAGCTTTTGGAGCAAGTCTAAAGTCGGGTTTGGGAATGAAATAAATTACTTCATACGTCGGAAGAAAATAACCAGGGTTAAAATTAATGCCGCCTTTACGTCTCCAAATTATTATTTGTCTTACGGGCAAATATTTTATTATTTCTGTCCTGTCTTGAATTAGCCCGTCTTGTACTCGCCACTTATGATTATAGAAAATTGCTCCATCATCTTTTATTAATCGGTACATTTCCTTGACGCAGTTGTGCTGCCACTCTGAATATTCATCATGGGGCATGTTGTCGTCATAGTGACTGTAGCCGTTTACTAAAGCAGCTCCTGCCCATTTACCGCCTCTGCCGTCTTTCATACCGTTACCTGTCGAATTCTTTAAATTGTATGGCGGCGAAGTAACAACAAGGTCAATGCACTTGTCTGGCATTTGTTTCATCACTGTCAGACTGTCACCACAAATAATTTTGTTGATAAAGTCGTCTGGATATTTCATTTTGTATTGTAATTAATAATTCGTCAAAGGTAGATTTTTTCCTGTAAAGTCGGACTGTCCTCGGTCTTTTTTACACTTGCAGTTAACAATTGGCTTGCACCATTGGTGTTATTTTTGCTTTATAATTAGAGTTGGTGTTATCCATTTTATGTCTTTTTAATTACTAATAATCAATACTTTGATTTTTTAATTATATGATTTTATTATAATTCAAAACTATCTAA
>CAILKW010000475.1 GCA_903834845.1 uncultured Bacteroidia bacterium
CTTGAGTTTGACACCTCAGAAGGCTAATATGCACAAAACCAGTTATATATCTATAGCTGGTTCGCACTACACCCTACCATCGGAGAATGAGCGGCGTTTTAGTTGTTTTAACCTATTGGGCTTGCTCTTGGTTTCATAATAAGTACTGATTGATCATGTTTTTTGGAATTAAATCCGGCATTTCTTTAATAGAGAGGGCTTTCATTATTTGTTTTGCCCCTTCTTCTGTTTTTGATCGAAGATAATATTCATGTTCGTTTTGTGTAACAAGGCTTATCTGCATTTTTATAAGATTTTTCCTTATCTGATTTTCAGTTTGCGGAGTGTCCTGCTTTTTTAGCTTTAGTTGCAGATAATTTAAAACTGTAAAGGAAATATAGCATAAAGCAAGGTGCCCTAAAATTCTTGATTTTGTCCAATGGAACATTGGTCTAGTTTCAAGGAAGGTTTTAAAGCTTCTAAATGAATGTTCTATTTTGTATAATTGCTTATATGCTCCTAATAGCTGTTCAACCGGTAATTCCTCATTATTGGTAGCAATGCTCATAAAGCCATCAAATCGCTCACTATGTTTTATTTTATCAATGTCTAAAATATAGTTGCATTGTTTTGCTTTTTTCAGATAGTGGGTTTTTGCTTTCTTATCTAATGGTGCTGGTTGACTTAAAAACTTTTTCGCCTTTTCAATTCTTTCCTCTCTTTCTGCCTTATCTTTTGCTGCTCTCTTTGGACTGTAGGTTGTGAGTAGCTTTCTGCCTTTATATTGAGTCAGATAATATTGGATTTTGATGGGTTCACCTGATTCACCCTCAATTTCTAAAATCTCATACTTTGTTAAATCAAGGATCTCATCCTGTTTACTCTCCATTATGTTTTTTAACCGTTCTCCAAAAATAAATTCATATTCTGCATTTTCTACTTCCTCTAAATTATCCTGATTCATCATTCCGGTATCTGCCACACATATGACTTTTTCAATCTGATATTTCTTTTTAAGACGGATTATAGCATCGGATAATGTATGACCTTCATATTGTTTCCCATGATAAACTTCATAGCCTACAGGCTGCTTATTCTGATCTATCAATAAACCGAAAACTATTATTGTTTTTCCAATCTTCCCATCCTTGCCAAAACCTTTTTCCCTGAATCCATCTTCTTTATTACTGTCAAAATAGAAGGTCGTCACATCGTAAAACACGATATCTAGCTTTTGATTAAACAAATTCCTTCCTTTGTTATAGATCAGTTGTTTTATGAACTCCTGTTGATTGTCAAGATGGTCTAATGTCCGGTACAACTGATGTAGTTCTATTTCTGGAAATCCGATATAGTCATTTTGATTTTTATAGTTGGATAATTTACTTACCGGATCGTGAAGTCGTTCACAGATTAATAAGGATACACTCTCTTTTAAACTAAATCCTAGATTCTTACTTCGGCTTACTCCATCTAAAAATGTGTTTAATGAATAGGCTTTAAGTAATTGTCCTATCACCAAGGGAAAACCATAATTAAATCTGCTTAACTCATGAAGAATTCGATGCTCTAATTCCTCAATTGTTCCTCCTCCTAGCTCATAAAGAGCCTGACCGATCCTCTTTAATGCAACTGCTGTGTAATCCGAAGCCTTGCCCAAATTAAACAAGGTGCGATGCCTGATTTTTCCTTCAGGGTCTCTGTAACTCTGTACTATCCGCAAATAGGTTGCATCCCCTTTTTGTTCCTTTCGTAAAAATGCCATAACCTTGGGTTTTTAATGATTAGCTTATTCCGCACTAATACAAAATCATTATAATTCTTGTATTAGCTGCAAATCTATAATTTAAAAACATATTATCCAAATAGTTTTCGCACTACAAAATTTTGTAAATCTAACCAACTTTGTAGGTACAGCAAGGGTTTCAGAGGACTGATGCCTTGTCAAGTGTCAAACTCAAGAGTTGC
>CAILKW010000476.1 GCA_903834845.1 uncultured Bacteroidia bacterium
AGCAGACAATAAAAAATATGGAGCGTTCCCTAAGGGAATACCTGAAAATACACCGTTTACCGAATTCTTTGGTAAACAATGGGGCGACTTTTCAAAAGCAGTTGATCTTGATGTAATTGTTTTTAGGGATAGCTATCTCGGTGTCGGAATCTACGGACGCACCGGACCTTACGGAAAAACTGCACCGGCAGACCCGAAAAAAGTAAAAAGCTGGAGTGACGCAACAGCTGATCTGGTTAAGCAAACTAAAATTTCAAATCCTTTAGCATTAGTAATAGGATATTCAAATGCAGCAAGTGCAGTAGCTGACTGGCGGGTTAATTGTTTTGATCTGGAGGCAATAGCTAAAGAGGGTTTCCTTGATGGCTGGATTGATCAGACATGGGCTGGTGCCTGGAACGAAGTAGGTCAGCGACCTGAGACTTTTTGGAACAATCAGCTTTTGGGATGGACTTACCAGTTGTGCTACATGCTTGGTCATGCTGCTTTATTGGCAGATACTCGCGTACACCATTATTTCCTGACTGAAACCTTTGATGCCTGGGAGTCTTGGGATATTATACACAATGCACGCGAGCGACTAAGATGGGGAATTTGGGCATATAGCCATGCAGCGGTTAAAAAACCGGAGGGTTTAAAAATGCCTTGTGGTAACTATATATCGTGGTGCAACCAAGGCAAACGGCTTCTTTCGGAGGAAGATGTAAGATTCCTTGCCGAAACATCTGATGAAGCAATCAGGGATGCTAAAGAAACCACAAAAATACTTGGTCCAACTCTCGTTTACTGTCGTAGCGCAATGGAATGGCAATCAGCAAACAAACCCGATCAGACTATAGGTGAGTGGATTGATGAACAAGCAGGTACGCTGACAAAATGGTCAGTTCCAATACTTTCGATAACCCGATCAGAGTATCTTCCCCAAGTTGAAAGCGATATGTTTATTTTCCAGACTCCGGTACATTTGAAAGAATCCGAAAAAAGTAATATCTGTGAAATACTAACCTCTGGTAAACCCACAGCAGTTTTTGCTTGCGCAGCAGGAGGACTTGACAAGGATATTTCCGCAATCGTCGGAGTTTCAACTGATGATACTATAACTGCCATAAAATATATAGGAACAACTAATTACAAAACTGGGGGTATATTCGAGGCCATACCCAATACATTCCCTGTTTTCCAACCTTATACTAAAAATAGAACCATAAAAGAACTTGAAATAATATATTCAGTTTATAGCTCTCCGTGTCTTACTTTTAATAAGTCAAAGGGAAAAAATCTGATATTTTGGAACCCTCCTGAATTATCGAACAATCTTAAAAATGATGCTGGTTTAAATGGCACGTCTCTTGATCAGATATTAGGTAGTCCGACTCCTTTTGTGCTCACTTCACGGTTAATAAACAAAGTGATGAAGGAGAGCAATCACATCAATTCTGAAAAGATTGAACAATACCAACCGGTTAATTTGTGTGTATGGCAATTGAAAAACGGGAACTACCAGGTATTGGCCGGTAATATGGAAGAAGGGATTAATCATAGTTCCGATAAAACGGTGCAGATATCTCTTAATCTGCCAGTTAACGATATTATGACGAATCCGAGAGAGGTAGTTGAAATCTGGAATGGTGAAAAACTAATTATCGGAAATAATAAGCTGACAATTTGTTTAAGTCAGGCTCAGACAAAATTATTTACTTTTAAATAGCCGACTTTTTTATGATTATCCTTAGATTTTTTTGTTATGAAAATGTTCATTGGTAATATGTTAATCGTGCTATTATTATTTAATACATCAAAACTTTCCGGTTCGGGAAATCGCAATGTAGTTAATTTGAATGGTCAATGGGAAATTGCAAAAACTTCAGGATTAATACCGCTACAATATACTTCAACAGCCTTAGTGCCCGGTTTGGTAGATATGGCTGTCCCTGCCATAGACACAGCAGGTTCTCTTTTTAAGAACGGATGGTATTGGTACAAACGAAATTTTGAATTAAAAAGTAATGCCTTTGACATTGTAAAATTAAAGATTTTCAAAGCAAAATATCACACAAAAGTATTTGTAAATAATAAGTTCGTAGGTGAAAACCTATATTGCTTCACACCTTCATACTTTGACATAAAATCATATCTAAATCCTGCGGGTCAGCCTAATGAGGTTGTTATTGGAGTGGGAAATTATTATGATCTTCCCGACACTATTCCCAATGGACGTGATAACGAAAAGCTACGTTATATCCCCGGTATTTATGATAATGTGGAATTGTCGTTATCAGACAAACCTTATATATCTAATGTACAAACGGTTCCTGATATTATAAATGACAGGCTAAGGGTTGTTGCCGAAATCCGGACAGATAATTATAAAGATTTTGATCTCCGATATTTGATTAAAGAATCCAAAACAGGGAAAATTTTTACAGAAGGAATCGCTCGGCCTAAAAAATCAGATAAAAATGATCTGTCAGTATTAGATTTTGAGATTAGCATGAAGGAATCTTCTCACTGGACTCCCGAATCCCCATTTATGTATAATCTAATCCTGTTAACTTCGGGAGACAAAAAAGAAATACAATTTGGAATGCGTACTTTTCGTTTTGACAACACACGTAAAATTGCATTGCTGAATGAACAACCGTATTATATGAGAGGCACAAATGTTTGCATTTTTCGATTTTTTGAAGATAAGGAAAGAGCAGGATTACCCTGGAACAACAAGTGGGTAATTGATCTGCATAAAAAATTTAAAAATATGAACTGGAACGGAATTCGCTATTGTATTGGCTATCCTCCAGAAAGATGGTATGAAATAGCTGACAGCTTGGGATTTCTAATTCAGGATGAATATCCTTTATGGCACTGCTCCGACAAAATAAAAGCAAGGCATTTTGCTGGTGAGTTTACAAGACGAATGAGCGAAAGTTGGAATCATCCCTGCATCGTTATTTGGGATGCCCAAAATGAGACACGCAATATTGAGATAGGAAAGGCAATTCAACTGTGCCGTCCTCTGGATTTATCCAATCGCCCTTGGGAAAACGGTTTTTCCAAGCCTCAGGTTCCAACCGATCCAATGGAATCGCACCCATATCTTTTTATGAAGTATGTTTTCAGAGCTCCTGATGCCTCTGATAAAGAATATTTAAAGATTTTTTTTGGAATATCACGTAAGCCAAATAACGATGCAAACGATTATACAGATAGTACAAAATTTGATAATCCATACATTATCAATGAATACGGATGGTTATGGCTTAACAGAGACGGATCAACCACAACATTAACAGATTCAGTTTATACCCTTTGGGGGAGAAATCTTTCCACAACTCAGAGACGAACAATTTATGCAAGACATCTTGCAATTTTAACTGAATACTGGCGAGCCCATCGAAAATCAGCCGCAATATTTCATTTTTGTGGGTTGGGATATTCCCGACCCACTACACCACGCGGCCAAACATCTGATAATTGGGTTGACATTAAGAACTTAGAATTTGAACCAATGTTTTACAAATATGTGCGGCCTGCATTCTCGCCTGTAGGCTTGATGATAGATACATGGAACAGTTCTTATAAACCTGGCAGCAATTTATCTTTTCCGGTTTATATTATTAATGATCTTGCGAGGAATTATAAAGGGACTTTAAAAGTAAAATTGCAAAAAGAGAATAAAACCTTTATTGCTCTACAGAAAGAGATTTACATTGAGCAATTTGCTTCGGAACAAATATATTTTAGTATTACCTTTCCCGAATTGGAAGGCGATTATGAAATGAATGCTGATATTACTCTTAACGGCGAGTCCGTGATGAGTTATAGAGATATTAAACTATTAAAATAAACAAAATTAAACATGAATAGCATGATCGTAAAAACCTATTTTAACATTTTCCTTTTATTGTTTTTAATGCAATCGGTTCTAGCCCAAAAGGTTGAAGTTTATCAACGACCTGTTCAGATCGAGCGATCACGCGATTTTGATGCAATCCATTATAAGGTGACACTGAATCTGGATATTGAAAAGAAAATGCTGACCGGGGAAAACCTTGTTACTATTTCGCCTCTCAATGATAACTTTGATAAGTGTGTGTTAGATGCTGAATATTTGGTTGTAAGTAAGGTAATTAACGAAAATGGCAAAAGTTTACCTTTTGAACAGAAAGAAAATCAGGTTTTTATAAAACTGCTAAAATCCTATAGTCATAATGATACAATTCGTTTTGCAGTAAAATACAGCCTCAGCAAGCCGGTTCCGGGCTTACTGTTCATTGATTCAACAGCAACAAATCCGAAGATGGTTTCTTCTGATTGCTGGCCGGATAAAGCCAGACAATGGATTCCTTGTTACGACTATCCAAATGATAAAGTAACGAATGAGATGATCGTAACAGTGGATAAGAAATATAAAGTATTATCCAATGGAAGACTGATAAAGGTGAATGATAACAAGAACGAGGGAACGGTTACATATCATTGGAACCAGGACCTTCCCCATTCAACTTATCTAATCAATTTAAGTATTGCTGATTATGCTGTTATTAACGATTCGCTCGGATCATTGTCAGTAAACTATTGGGTCTATAAATGGCTTAAGGAAGACGCTAAAACCACGTTTAGAAAAACACCGTACATGATAAGCTTCTACAATAAATTATATAATTATAACTATCCATGGGCAAAATATGATCAGGTAATTACATCTTATATGGGAGGTGGAGCAGAGGCAACATCGGCTACCCTCCTTGGAGAAGGGATAGTAATGGACACTTTAGCTGAAAAGGATTATTCAAAAGAAGGAATTATTGCCCATGAAATTGCCCACCAATGGTGGGGCGACCTTATTACTTTAAGAAGCTGGGAACATAATTGGCTGAATGAAAGCTTTGCTACTTATTCTGACTATTTATATACCAGATTTGATAAAGGTGAAGATGCAGGAGCCTTTGACCTGTTAGGTAAAAAAAACAGATATCTCAGTGAGGCAAAAAACAGGTACTTGAGACCAATCGTGTTCAACCGATATAATAGTCCCGCGGATAACTTCGACAGCCATGCCTATCCAAAAGGAGCTTGTATTTTACACCTGTTGCGGTATATTCTTGGAGACGATACCTTTTTCAGAGCACTTAGCACATTCCTCCATCAAAATGCGTTTAAACCCGTTGATACGCACGACTTTATGAAGACTGTAAAGGAAGTGAGCGGTAAAAATACCGATTGGTTTTTTGAGCAATACCTTTTTCGTCCGGGGCATCCTGTTTTTGAAGTGAATAAATCATGGAACGAAACCACCAAAAAACTGAAGCTAATAATTCTGCAAAAACAAGATACAGTATCTGGAGTACCTGTTTACACAATACCCATCAATATAGGATTTGTGTTTTCCGATAATAAAATAGTTAAAGAAATCTGGCTGAAAAACAAGGTAGAAACGATTGAATTTGAGTTTACATCTGAACCACTGTTAGTTAGATTTGATGAAGGGAATTTTTTGTTGAAGGAATGTACATTTAGAATACCGCTAAAAGAATTATTATATCAGGCCGAACATGATGATATGATAGGCCGATTATCCGCTGTTGATGAACTTAAATCCTTTAGCAATGAAAAATCAACCCTTTTGATATGGTCAACTTTAGCTACTCAGGATCCTTTTTGGGCAGTAAGACAGGCAGCTCTTGAAAACGTTGGAAGATATCTTGGAAAGAATGCAATCGAATTATTTAAAACCTGTCTTAAGGATGAAAATTCCAAAGTAAGACAGTCCGCCATACATATCCTCGGCGATTTGGAAAATCCTCAACTTATTAAATTATTTGAAAGAACATTCAAGACTGAAAGTAGCTATGCGGTTAGGGCAGAATCCTTGAGGTCTATAGGAAAATGCGGTGGAAAACAACAACTTGTACTCCTAAAAAAGGCGGCAGCCATAAAATCATATTCGAATGTAATAAGCAAAGCTTCAACAGAAGCAATTGATTTGATATTAAAAAAATAGATGTCGTATGCTTGTTGGATAAATAAAATGAAGAGCTCATATCTCTCTGTTTTTTATTATAAAATCGCAAAAACGATTACTATTAAACGAGTTTTACCCGGTATTGATGTATATATAACAAAAACCATAACGTTTTCCCAAAAAAAGGGTTTACAGGTATTATTATATGATAGTTTTTGAGTTGATAAATGTTAAACAGATTACCTTAGTTCAGAACTAAATCATCGGTAGCTTGAATCACTAAAAATCAATTTTCAGCACTTTCCAAAATTAGTGACACATTGAAAATGATTGGGAATGAATGAAATGACTCATTCAGAAAAATACCTTCTGATTAATTTTTTAATGGAGGTAATATCCAGGTTATTCAACCCGTTTAATCGTCCTTTTTTGATTTAGCATTTTGATGGTATCATAATTTCCCCAAGGTGACGGCAGCACTTTTTTTGAAATGGCCCATTTGACCCATTCCTCACTCATTTTTTTCACTTTCTCAGGATGTGAAGCAGCCAGGTTGTCTGTTTCTGTTGGATCTCTACTCAAGTCGTAAAGCTCCCAGTTTTTGACATCCTTGGGTGTGAGTCTTGATAAAACCTTCGCTTTCGACACTAATTTCCAGTTCTTGATACGAATTGCGCGGTTGCCTTCATGTTCCCAGCCGAGAGTGTCGCGATGAAGCGATTTGTTTGTAAAGGCCGGAACCAAACTTACACCTTGGAATGGTATAATCGAAATTCCATTCAGCAATTTGGGATATGCTGACTTGGAAACATCAATGCAAGTTGCCATCAGGTCAATAATATGGCCGGGTTGTTTGCGGATTTCATTTTTGGCATTTATTCCAGCAGGCCAGTGGACAATGAGTGGAGTATGAATTCCACCTTCGTGAGCGTAGTGTTTATACATGGAAAAAGGTGTATTTTGAAGATTAGCCCATCCACGGCCGCATTGAACAAAAGATTGGGGATTCCCAACAGCTCCGATACCACTGTTGTTACCTAAACCACTGGCTATACCTTCGGCGCATCCGCCGTTGTCAGACATAAAGAATATCAATGTGTTATCAAGTATTCCTCTTTTTTTCAGACAATCCACCACACGGCCAATATTTAAATCCATCAATTCCACACAGGCTGCGTAAGTTGCCATGATTGAGTCCTGAAAAAGTCTCTCCTTAGCTGAGAGAGACTCCCACGATTTGACTGTAGTGTCAGGAGGGGTTAATTTATAGTTTTTATCAATAATTCCTGATTCCATCATTTTTTGGTATCTTTTTATTCGAGAAGGCTCTACGCCATCTTTGTACAGACCCAGATATCTTCTGATGATTGATTGAGGAGCTTGTAATGGCCAGTGAGGTGCATTAAAAGCGAGGTAAAGAAAAAATGGTTTATTTTTTCCGTTTGCCTCATCAATGTATTTAATCCCATAGTCTGCCCAAATTGTGGTTGTATAATAGTCGTTGGGAAGTTGAGATTCAGCGGGAATTAAAATTTTGTTACCATCGAAAATTGATTTGGTAGCTTTCCCATTATAAAAACCACCACCTGACGGAATACCATAAAAACGGTCAAAACCCCGTTGCAGAGGCCAAACGGTAGAATCTTTATCCCCTATATGCCATTTACCTGTCGCAGCCGTGAAATAGCCCGATTCTTTTAAAACCTGTGCAATGGTCACACAATTGTCATTTATAAATCCCTGATAATTTGGTGATAGATTACTGTCGGACATATAACCCATACCTGCCTGATGCGGATAAAGACCTGTTAACAAAGAGGCTCTTGTTGGACAGCAACGGGCAGAATTATAGAACTGTGTGAATCGTAAACCGTTCTTTGAAAGATTGTCTATATTAGGAGTTTTAATCTCACTTCCATAGCATCCTATGTCTGAGAAACCCATGTCATCAGCGAGGATTATCAGGATATTTGGTTTTGAAGCCAAAAGTTGTTTGGTTTCCCCAAAGCTCCCAAGTATTGCCGAGAGGCCAATTCCGGTTAGAAGTATTTTTTTCCCCATACGGTGAATCGGTTTTATTAATTATATAATTTTATATTGTGCTGATTTACAATCTTTAAACCTGAAATTCGGTGCCGTTGCCTGCCAGGTGGGTCTGCTGATCGGTTTTAATCACATCCCTAATTGTACTATATTTTGGATAAAGATAAGCATTTTTCCATTGGTATAGATCTGATTCAAAATCGTACGATTACCTTTTCGCACTTTCGAGTAATATTTCAGCTTCAGAAATTAGCTTATCCATAAAAAAGATGAGTTTCCATTTCGTGTTTCGTCACATGTATGAAGTAAAATGTGAATCGTGATATTCGGAAAATGAACAATTATGTTTTAGATTACCAAATAAATCAAGTCAAGGAGTATCTATTTCCTGTTTAATCCCTGCTACTTTCACCATAGTGTGATATGAATCAACCTGTTCAGAAAATTTGAATTGCCACAACCAGACGGTCATGGCAATTCGGGTAATCACTTAAAGAACAGATTAGACTATTTATAATTTGCCGGATTCTCGTCCTGCCATTCGCTAACGCCATCTCGGACCCTGTTTCTGAATGTCAAGGTATCCTGAGCATAGCAGGTATTCCCGGCAGCATTGACATATTTGTAATTCAACAGGATTTTCCTGTTTTGCAGCAGTTTAGCCCTGTTATACATACTTGCGCCATCGGGCAGGACGGCAAATGTCGAACCGGTGTTGGTACTGACAACAATATTGGTGCCGTCAAGGGTCAGTTTCATCTCATTCTTGGTGGTGGTCAGGTCGCTATACCCATTGGTAACCAAAGCATTTTGGGCAACGGTTTTCAACTTCCAGATTTTATTTTCGGGCTGATTGATAGCTGTATAATAAGCAATGGTCTGGAGGGTAGCACCGGCGGCACTCTTCACGGTAGTTACCCCGCCATGCCAATAGTTTCCAAACAGCATATTCTCATATTTAAGACCGATTACAGCAGTACTTTTCGTGGGAAGGATGGTGTCGGCATCTGTACTCAAAAGCTTGAACGGGATCGCATAGTTGGCAAACAACGTCAACGGATCTGCCAGAAAAAGTGTCGAGTCAACGGTAACAGTCACCGAACCCATATGATTGCCTGCCTTAATCACAATTTTACTTGTATCGCTCAACGAGTAGTAATTGGCCGGTAGCGGTAAGAGGGTCGTAACAGGCGCGACGGCATCCTTGACGTATTGTTCAGTCGCTTTCTTCATCAATGCCAAGCCCGGGGCAAGCAAGCTATTGGAACGTGTAAATATAACCTGACGATCTTTGGTGTTTGTCATGTCGCCGGCCAGATCAACCCCCACTTCGATTTTCATCCCTTCCCCAACAACAAATGTACGGGTATTGATTTGATAGGGAAAATAAATACCGTCGAAAGCCCAGTCCTGAATATAATCTTTGTAACACGAAACCAGTGCTACGGCAAGCATTAAAACCATTAATAATTTTTTCATATCTGTCTGTTTTATATTTTATTTCCAATCCGACCAACCCTCGTTCTGTTCTATATTGCTCATCCTAAGAACTTCATTATAAGGGATAGGAAGATAAGCCGATTTATAGGCGCGTACCTCGACTTCTTTTGTCAGGTCGTAGGTAAAAGTGCCATTTGTGTTTTTCTGTATGTCAGCTTTATGTACCGGTTTATTCAATTCCGTAAGGTTTGTTGACCAGCGGCGCAGATCGTAGAAACGCATTCCTTCGAAACAGGTCTCAATGCGGCGCTCATTTTTGACGAAATCATTAAATTTTGTGGCATCCGACGAAACTTCATTTAAATAAAGATCAGTGGCCGTGGTGTAAAGTGCTGCACCGTCGTAGGTTTTTCTGGTGCGCAAATACGACATGGCCTCTTTCGCCGAAAGGCCGAATTTTGCGGCATCCGTTGGCCCAACCACTTTATTGGACGCTTCGGCAAAGTTTAAGACCATGTGGGTCCAACGGATAAACATTTTCACATGAGGTTGGACATTGATCCCATTATCCGACCAATTCAAATCCATAAATACATACTTCTTGACATGATAATTGGTCAGACTGTTTGTAGGAACAGCCCCAGAAGCATCCTTGCCACCATTTGACCAGTTCTCAAAGGTGTACATCGTTTCATTAGAGGTAATTCTGTTGGCATTCGCCATGTTATAGAAAATATTACTGTAAAACCTTGGATCGCGATTGGCATAAGGATCTTTTGAATTGTAAAGACTTTTCGCATCGGTGATGGGATATCCATTTTTCATGGGGAAAGCATTGACGAGTTCCTGAGTTGCCCCGACTTCACCGTTTCCCTGAAAACCACCAGGGTAAAAAATCCGCTCCATTGCATCATTATCGCCGGTATATCTCGCCGTGAACACAATTTCAGATGAGTTAGGATTGAACCAGTTCACTGCATTGTCTTTTTTAAACCCTCCTGCACGTGCCCCATCAACATTTATTTTGAAATCCATCACCTCTTTGGCATATTGCGCCGCTTTTTCCCAGCGGGTGTTGTCATTTGATGAATTGAACAGCGGGCTGGCCCATGTGAGATAAACATTCGATTTGATTGCCTTCATCGTGATGCCATCCAGCCTTCCCCAGTAACGTCCGCCTGCATAAGTGAGGAAATCAGGGTTGGAAACCAGAAAGTCGCGGTGGGCAATCGGCAGGTATTTGATCGCAGAGTCGCAATCGGCAATAATCTGGTTGACACACTGCTCATAAGTATTTCGGGCAATATTGGTTTCCTGTCCGATGATGATCGGTTCGAGAATGATCGGAACGCCCAACATCTGACCACTGCTTACTCCCTTTCCGCCAAATTTCTGAAGCAAATCCCAGTAAAACCAGGCACGTAACCCAAATGCTTCTCCCTGAAGGCGGTACCGTACCAAACTATCGAGGTTCGCCTGGATCAAATATTTGGTCTTGAACCCACGGCGATCTTTAAGAAACAAATTAACAAGCCGGATCGATTTGTAATCGCGGTCCCAGAAATAGAGGAACGGATCAATTCCAGTAGATAATGTTCCTACTGCAAGGCGGCGTGTTTCGCGTGTCGGACTTGTCGATACGGCATCATCGGTAGCCACATCCATAAAAACACCCTCATTGTTATCGTAGCCCCATGCCATATTGTCGTAGCAACTTCCAACCAGCCCCTGGACCATGTTCTGATATTTCCATATTTCCTCGGATGAATAGTCTCCGTTTGGATAGGGATCCAAATATTTGCTGCAAGCGCCAAACAGTGCCAACATCCCAGCTAACAGTAGTATTTTATTTGTCTTCATCGTAGTTTTCAATTAAAAAGTTAATTTTAATCCGGCAGTATAGGTGCTGAAAATTGGATAGCCGTCTATACCAGAGTTGATATTCTCAGGGTCAACATCTTTTATTTTCGATAGGGTCAACAAATTTGCGCCCCTGATAAAGAGCCGGGTTCCCCTGACTCCAATAATTTTCAATGAATTGGCAGGGAGATTATAGGCTAATTCGACATTCCGAACTTTAAAAAACCCACCTTTTACGAGCCAAAATGTTGAATTGACAAAGTTGTTGTTGACTTTATTATAGGTAAGCCTTGGATAGGCACCACCCATATTGTTTTTCACAAATTCAGAGTAGTTATTGTCGCCCCATCCATTTTGGAAATAACTGTTTGTCAATGGGATATCATAAAACGCACGGCCTGTTCCGATCGCGTAAAATTCGAATGCCTTGTAGCTAATTTTTAGGTTCACTGCATAAAATAAACGCGGGGTCGTATGGCCAATCGGACTGTAGTCGCTGTCATCAATAATCCCATCACCATTCATATCCTGGTATTTTAGATCGCCGGTTTTTAGCACCTGATCATAAATTTGAGGAACCACCAGGGATTCGGCATCAGTTTTGAATTTACCGATATTGGTTAGCCCAAAATAGGTGTCAGCCGCAACCCCTTGACGAAACTGGTAGGCATTGCGATACTGAGGCTCATCCAATCTTTCGTTCATGGAATTCTGAACTGTGGCATTTCCGCCGACCGAGTACTTAAAATTATTTATTTTATCGGTGTACTGAATACCCATCTCAACTCCGGCATATCTTATCTTATTAAAATTAATTCGTGGAATAACGTCCGAAACCCCCACAATATAAGGAATATTACTAACGGGTTGAGTGACAATTCCATCACGTAAGGTATTGTAGTAAGTCAGATCCAGCAAGAGTTTTTGATCGAGAAATAACCCATCGATTCCGGCACTGAATTCTCTCCGTTTCTCCCATCCGATATCCGGGTTTCCGGTACGGTTTGGGTAGGTGATATAAACATCGTTTTCCATTTGGTTCCCAAACCATTGATTTGCTCCATAGGGACCAAAGCTTGTTCCACCCCCTGAATTCCAATTATCGCGGTACATAAATGGATCAATAAAATTTTCGGCACCGAGGATCCCACCTTCGGCACGCAACTTCAGATAGTTGATCCATTTAACATTTTTAAGAAAGCTTTCTTCTGATATTACCCAGGCCAAACCTGCGGAAGGAGAGAGGCTATACCGGTTGCCAACGGCAAAGCTGGAACTTCCGCCATAATTCAATGCTCCGTTGAAGATGTATCTGTTATCGTACGAATATTTTCCTTCCAAAACACCATTTTGAGTCCGTTGAGGTTCTTTTATTCCGTTTCTGGCAAATTTGGAAGTAAAATAGGTCAGGCTTGTTTGAAGATTGCTCTTTCCAAAGGTTTTTTCATAATTCAGGCTTTCATAAGCAGTTAATCGTTGATAATAGGCTGAACTCAATTGACTTTCGGAGGTTACTTGTGTTCCCGTTCGAACTTTTGAAAGGAGAATTGTATCCTTGCCCTCAGAGGTTACATCGGGAGTAGCGATGTAAGCATAGTACTGATTGGCTTTTCCTATCCGCTGTTGATAAAAAGCATTGAACCCAATAAATGATTTGAATGTCAAACCTTTTAAAATCTTTTTCAAATCAAAATCTACCGATGCATTTGAGGATCCATTGCGACCCGACTCGGTGGAGTAACCCGTTGCAATCAAATCGGCGATCGGGTTTCGATCATAGTTTGAGCTTACGGCATAGAAAGGGGCATTTCCAGACAGGGGATCATAAGGAGCAGCATAAACAGGGAATGCAATCGGAGGAGTTGATGTAATGCCATTTATTAACGAACCAAAATTTAAAGCCGATGTTCCTTTTCGGTACGAGAGGTCGCCAGAGAAGTCAAACTGTACTTTAATATAGTCATTGATTTTTATATCAATATTGGATCTGGCGTTCATTGTATTCAAATTGGAAGTGGGACCCATTTTCAAAATATCGTCCTCCCCGCCATAACCTAAATAGGCAAAGTATTGTACCTTGTCGTTTCCACCCGATGAAGATATGTTTGCTTTTCTGAAGGGCTTGCTGTTTTTGAGCATCATTTCCCTGAAATCGATGCTGGGGTGATAATAATCGTAAGCGTCACCTTTTGCGTAGGCAGTAATAGCCGATTCCGAGTAATTGGCCAATAAACCATCATTCAAACGGGCCTGATTGTTCAATTTCGCATAATCGGTGCCATTTACCCAGCTTGGCATCCGACCTGCTACTGACGTGCCTGCCTCCATATTTACATTAAGAACTCTTTCGTTCTGCTTTCCCCTTTTTGTTTTGATGAACACAATCCCATTGGCAGCACCTGCTCCATACATCGCTTTGCCAACAATGTCCTTTACAATAGTAACCGACTCGATTTCATTAACATCAGGAACAAATGAGGTGGGAACATTATCAAGCATGTACATCAATCCGGTTCCCCTGGCACCCATGTCATCATCCAGACCGGGAACTAATCCTGACAGGTTTTGACCGAATCCAATTGTTGGATATTTATCGATTTGAGGTAAATGCAAGGCAACCTGAGAGCCCGTCAGTTCCCTTTTTTTGATTGCTGTAAAAGGGAGTTCAACAAGGTCTTCAGAAGACATATAAAGCTTTGACTTCACAAGCTTGACCGTATTGTCGGTCAATAATGTTTCCAATAATAAAACACTTTTTTCAAATCCGTTCGATGAAACAGTCACAAAATCACCGGCATGGCCTTTAAAGGAGTATTTTCCGTTTTCATCGGCTTGTTCATGAAATATTCCTTCACCTAAAACGACCTGAGCCTTAGGAACTGCCTTGCCAAATTCATCCGTCACAACAAGGCTAACATCAATCACCAGTGCTTTCTCCTTTTTTGCCGCTTTTTTCTGTGCCGATATTGATCCGGACAGCAAGAAACAACAAAGAAAAAGTACTATGATTTTGTAGTTAGACAATCTATTTTTGATTTTCATAATTATCAATTTAAACGATTTAGTTCCAAAGTGTGTTTGGCTCAAAATTTTTCATTTTATACATTTCATTGACATCGAACGGGAAATAATACATCGCCTCTTTCCAGGCAACCTGGCGGGTAGAGATAAGCGGATAACGTGTATATATAAAACCAGTTGGGTAAGCAGCAGTAACGCTCACTTTATCAGCAATTACGCCGTAAAGTATGCTTGAATAGGCAGCAGGCGCGTCTTTCCAGCGGCGAAGATCGTAATAATAATGACCTTCAAAACTGAGTTCAATTACGCGCTCGTTTTTGATCCGTGGCCTTAAAGCATCTGCTGTGCCCGTGAATTTTGCCTGTACATTGGGCATTCCGATTCTGCTGCGGATCAGGTTAACAGCCTGTAATGCGTTCATTGTTGCTGCCGGATCTGCTCCGGTGGGCCCATAAGCTTCGTTGGCAGCTTCGGCATAATTGAGGTAGAGTTCGCCCAACCTAATCAAAGGATCGGTATAGTTTATAGAAAAATCATTGTTGACTGAATTTCCTCCCCAACGTTTTCTCTGATAGTACCCTGTTTGGGTGATCCCTGCATAAGAAGAATTTCTTAATTCAGAATATTTTAACTTTCCGCTAACAGTCTGTTGCCAAATCTGGGCCTTGCTGCTTTGCCATCCCGGCAGCCCATCAGCCTGATTGAAGATAATATCGATATAAAATCGAGGGTCGCGACCGGTATAGGGATCCTGCTCCTTGTAAACACCGGCAGCAGTTGCTGCATCACGTTCGGCTTGTGTTGTCAATGGATCACCATATTTGGTTTCAAACCGATCGACAAAATTTTGTGTGGGACATTCGCCCGACATACTGGTTTGATTACCGCCAAAAATAGCGTTGATAAAACTAAAATCTTGTATATACGAAATTTCCCCCAGACACCAACCCCAGAGTTGTTCGTTGCTGTATGGAACACCAAAGTAGTTGTCACTGTATTTTGCTGCGGTGAGCAGGTCATAGCCATATTGTTTGGCAATTGTAATCGCCTCCCAATTGGCCTTTGCGGCATCTTTCCAGTCTTCGATCCCTTTTTCATTATTTAAAGGGCTGGCAGCATAGAGCAGGGCACGAGCTTTATAGGCTTTTGCAGCTACTCCGTTGGGGCGCGCCTGATCAACATTCGACAAGTGGCCCGGAGCTCCGGGGATCGGATTGTCACGGCGCATCAAACCTGCTTTCGCAAAGTAAACTGCCGCTTTGTCCATATCCTGGGCAATTCGCATCAACGTCTCATGATTTGTAAGACGGGGGAGGTCCCATGAATCGTCACCCATCAAGGCTTTATCTAAATATGGCATTCGGCCCCAAACCCTGAACAGTTCGAAATGTGCGTAAGCCCTGACGAAATAGGCCTGAGCCTTATAATCATTTACGGTCACCGAATCGGTTTGTAAAAGGTGAATATTTTCGAGTGCCAGATTGCAGATGCGGATTGCCTGCCACATCGAATTAAAAATTGGCCTTTTGCCAGCATCGGTAGCATAGTTGGCGTAGCTCGGCGTCGTGCCTGCCTTGATTTTCTGTGATGATTGCAACCTGCCCATATCAGAACAATCGGTACACGATTCCCATGTATATTTTGCGTCCCACCTATCAAAGTACAATGGATAGGAATTTTTGATATGCAACCCGCTCGTGAGGTTATCGCCATAAACCGACAAGAAGAATTTCTTGAAATTCTCCAATTTTCTGTAAACATCATCATTTGTCATCAATGATTCCGGCGATTTGTCAAGGTAACTTTCAAAACATGAAGAAAAAAGAACCGGTGCAAGAAGAATGCTTACTAATATTATAAAATATTTTTTCATTGTTTATCCTTATTATTAGTTAAAAAGTAACTTTAACACCCAATTTGACCGAGGCCAACTGTGGATAGAATCCCATCGAAAAATCTTTACGTTCAGGGTCTCCTTCAACCAGGTCGGTGATTGTCCAGAGGTCACTGCCTGTAGAATATAAAAGGATATTTGAAACCCCAAGGAAGCCGTTCATGAATTTTGGGGCAAAATTATATCCGGCATAAACTTCTTTGAGGCGCACGTAATCAGCGTTTCTCCACGAACGGCCCATTATACCGCCGGATCCCGCTAAAATTGCTGGTGCCCCGCCGCCAACGCTAAAGTGAAGGGTCGAGTGATTGGCATCAGGATTGGCCGGTGTCCAATAATCTAACTGCGAGGTGTGAACACGCCATTCACCGTAAGTGAATTCCTGTTCATACGTATCGGTATAACCAACGTATTTCCCTTTATTTCCCTGGAACATAAAGGAAAATTCAAACTTTTTGAAACCGATTCCACCAGAAAACGAGTAAGTATATGGTGGATAAGTATTTCCGGCAATCGGGTATTTGTCTGAGCTATTGATTACCCCATCAACGGTATAATCCAGTAACTTGTAATCCCCCACTTTTGTCTTTGATACACCAACTTGTGATATGTTGTTTTGAATATCATCTACTGATATATAGTAACCTGTTCCGGTCAAAACACTGCCTTTCTCGTAGCCAAGCGGCTTACCGGCATCCCTGACGTAATCGGGCGAGAAAGCAAGGTCATCTTTAAAAATCACCCTGTTTTCGTTAAATCCCAGAATTGCTTTCGCCCAATAATTTAATTGCGTAGGAGTAGTTTTGTTAAAGCCCAACTCCACTTCGTAACCATGTTTCTTAAAACTGCCCAGGTTCAAATCCTTAAAGGAATTGGCCACGAGGAAGGTTACAGATCGTGGGGTCAATAACATTTTGTCGCGATATTCATCGAAAAGGTCAACACTGATATTGAAGACATTTTTGAACAACCCGATTTCGACCCCAAGGTCTCTTTTTCTGGCCCGTTCCCATTGTGCATCGATGTTAGCAACTTTGTCTTCATAAATATAACCGTTTGAAGTTTTGAATCCGCCCATATAAAGCCACCGGCTTCCTGCAGCATCGCTACCCGTTAAACCATCAGAATATCGGATTTTAAGTTTGTTCATCCATGGAACTGCATTTTTGAAAAATTTCTCTTCCGAGACAACCCAGCCAATAGCCGCTGCGGGGAAGATCCCGTAACGGTTTCCTGGTGCAAATCTCTCAGAACCACTAAATCCCACATTAAACTCGACCAAATATTTATGTGCAAAATCATAAGTTGCCCTACCTACAACCGCAGAGTTATAATAAGCAAAATCTGTCCCGCTATTTTCTTGGGAGCGGTTCATCAATGCCAAACCTGTCACCGAATGGCGGCCAAAGGTGTTGGCATAGTTGATGCCTAATTCGTAATACAGATTGCGATAATTGCTTCCAAGTCCCCCTATTTCTAAATTAAGCGGAGGCGTTTCATAGTATTCCATTCCCTGGCCGGTCCTATACCACGGATTCACTCCATCTTTTCCAATATCGTCATAATTGAGGATATATTCAGGGAAATACTGGCTTCCCATAAGTAGGGTACTATTGTAGTCGGTATTTAGCGCCACCTGTCCTTTTAAAGATAATCCTTTCGTTATAAAATCAAGGTCCTGCTTAAATATAATATCTGTATATAATTTTGAATCAAGATCTTTCTGGAACGACCCATTGTTAAAATCGGTATAAGGATTTGTGCGGTAACCGCCGAACCGATCGGCAAGACGTATCCCCGTGGCATCCGGATAAACAGGGTCAGGAACCATATCAAGCACCCATGCAGGGAAATAAGCCGGAAAACGGGCACTGCTGGTAGAATAAAGCCCTGTCCAAGGACCAGCACCATTTCCATTTTTGATGCCAACTGAACCACCCAGATTAAAGGACAGAGTTGATGACTTTGTTAATTGAAAATCAACATTGGTGCGGTAATTGAAACGTTTATAGTTATAGCTCAAATCGTAGTACCCCTCCTTTTTCTGATCGAAAAAATCACCTTCGTTCGAGTATCCCAATGTGCAAAAATATTTTATGAAATTTGTTCCTCCCGATATATTGGCATTGGCATTGAATGATTGTGCAAAAGGTCTTGTTGATACCTTAAACCAGTCCACATCGGGATAACGCAAGGCATTCAAAGGCGTTGATGGATAACGGTACTCATTCAATACTTCCGGCGTTATTAAACTCTGAAAAAGGAGTTCATTCATATTGGCCACATTCAACATCGATAAGGTTGTGTATGAACTGATATGATCAGGAATCCTTGTTGCTTTTTGAAGCCCGTAAGATGCAGAAAAGTTGAGTTTTGGCTTTCCAAAACTGCCCCGTTTGGTGGTGACTATAATTACCCCGTTTGCTCCCGTAGCTCCGAATACAGCGGTAGCTGAAGCATCTTTCAGGACAGAAATCGTATTGATTTCGTTTGGATCAAGATCGGTAAAATCGCGTTTGACACCATCAACCATCACCAAAGGTTTCGAACCATTCCAACTCGATAAACCGCGAATAATGATTTCTGAATCGTTGGCTCCCGGTTCCCCCGAGTTCTGAATCGTTAAAACACCAGAAAGCTTTCCTGCAAGTGCATTGGTGACATTTGTACTGCCAGAATTCACAAGTGCCCGATTATCAATTTGATTGATGGCTCCAACTACACTCTCTTTCTTTTGTGTTCCATACCCTACAATTACTACCTCGTCGATACTGAAGGTGCTTTCTGAAAGTGTAACATTGAAAACATTCGTAGAGACTAACGGAATTTCTTTAGAAGTTAATCCCATAAAGCTAATAACCAAGGTTTTGGCAGTGGCAGGAACAGAAAGGGAAAAGTTCCCGTCTAAATCTGTCGTTATGCCAATAATGGTTCCTTTTACAATCACAGAGGCTCCTGGAATCGGCTTTCCCTGGTCGTCTCTCACACTGCCTGCAATTGATTTTTGTTGTGCAAAAGCACTTAATTGGAAGAAGAAAAACCCAACTAATAAAAACGTTGCAAAGAGTGGTAAATGCTTCTTAAATAAAAAGAATTTCGTCACTTCATTTTTCATACAAGTCCATATAAATTAATTTTCATTAATAAAATTACAAAATTTCATAGTAGTTTCTTGCAGCTACATTTCTGAAAAACAAGAAATTAATGAACTTTTTAGTTTTTTTTAAAACACTGGGCAAAAATAGGAAGTATTTTGAATTATAATGTATTTAAATAATATTTAATGTCTATTAACGTTTTTCACTATATTTTGATATATGTATATAATAGATAAACAGATCTATAGAATTTTTCGATTAAAAATTACATGTTGTATAACATGTTTTTTTTTAATTAAATTCTCTCCTTTAATTGAATATTGTAATTGTTTATTCCCACTATGTTAATATATCAGTTTTTTCAATACGTGATCCAAGTAAGTCCAATTAGTTCAATGTACGGTTTTGTTGATATTGAATAGGAAACCAATTATTCATAACGGAATAAATACTCGCAGTATTTTTGTTTTTTTTGTTTAATATTATAAAATGAATTAATTAAAAAAACTCCTATCTTTGTGTGATTTTAATTTTTGTGTTTTTATTTTTTATATCAAAACAACTACCAATGTTGACATCAATGTTTTCCCTTATGTCGTCAAATAAATATTGGAATTGGGCTGGAGTATTCGCGCTGCTGTTTTTTTCATCTTACAGGTCAAAAGGTGAAAATTCAGGTAAGAGTGTTAGGCGATCAAGTCTGCCTAACATTATTTTTATTGTTACTGACGATCAGCGTTGGGATATGTTAGGCTGTGCTGGCAACAAAATTATCCAAACACCTAATATTGACAAGATGGCCAACGAGGGTGTTCGTTTTTCGCACGCTTTTGTTACAACACCGATTTGCGCCGCCAGCAGGGCAAGTTTTTTTACCGGGTTATATGAGCGGACTCATGATTTCACTTTCAATAAACCTCCTATAAGTAAAGCCTATACCGATAACAGTTATCCATTGCTACTTAAACAGGCTGGATATCAGACCGGATTTGTTGGAAAATTTGGCGTTAATGTAGAAGTGCCTGTTGATAGTCTGTTTTCGTGGAAAAAAATGAATGGATTTCCTTATTGGAAAACAGTAAATGGAACAAAGCAGTACCTGACAGATATTCAAGGAGATCAGGCAATCCAATTTATAAAAGAATTCGCGACTGGAAAACCTTTTTGTCTTTCACTCAGTTTCAGTGCCCCCCATGCTGATGATGACTCCAAGGAACAATATTTCTGGCCTCAATCTTTAGACTCACTTTATAAAATTGCAACTATACCTGTGCCGCCAACAGCAGCACCGGCCTTCTATGAGGCACTTCCTGACTTCTTAAAGGGTACCATGAGCAGAGAACGTTGGTTTTGGCGATTCGATAATCCGGAGAAATTTCAGAACATGGTAAAAGGTTATTACAGAATGATTACCGGAATAGATCAGGTTGTTGGAAAGATAAGGCAGGAACTGATTACTCAAAATATTGCCGATAATACAATAATCATTTTGATGGGTGATAACGGATATTATTTGGGTGACAGGGGATATGCAGATAAATGGCTTATGCACGATGTCTCAATTCGTGTCCCTCTTATTATTTATGATCCGGTAAACATGAATTTAGACAATAAGGTATTGGATCAAATGGTTCTCAATATTGATGTTGCACCTACAATATTGGAACTTGCAGGTATTTACCCTCATGAACGCATGCAGGGTAAAAGTCTATTACCGTTATTTTCTGGTAAAAGGGTGAAATGGCGTAATTCTATTTTTTGTGAGCATTTGATGAATGAACCCAGAATTCCGAATAGCGAGTGTATCCGTACGGACAACTGGAAATTTATACGGTATCCCAAACATCCGGATTTCGTAGAGTTATACGATCTAAAAAAGGATCCATGGGAAGAACATAATCTGGCTGAAAAATCGGAATACAAAAACCTAATTCTGAAGTTTCAGAAACAGTGTGATCAGAAAATCGGTCAATTATTAATCGCAAGAGTAGAAAAGTAGAATAACCTTTTTTCTTTTGAGGTGTTTATTGTATTGTTTAATTTTGTGAAGGATTTAATTTATTTTTCTTATGAAAGATTACAAAGTGACATCAATCAGCAAAAACTTGCTGAGTAAGCTAAACAAATCTTGTATTTTACATACAGTTTGGGAAAACAAGGGAATTTCAAGAATTGAAATCGCCAGGAATACGAATTTAAGTACTGCCACGGTATCACGTCTGGTTGATTCTTTGATAAAAAATGATAGGTTATTGGAAGAACGTGAAACAATTCCTGTATCAAAAGGACGACCTATGAAATCACTCTATTTTGGTAATAATGAGCGGTTTATTATTGGTATTGATCTTGGAACTACCTTTATCAGAGGAATGTTAACAAACATGAATGCTGAGCCAATAAAAGAGATTGAAGTTGTTACTGAATCATTAAGAGAACCGGAATACGTTTTAAATAAAGTGGTTGATGTGATTGAACGTCTTTCAACTTCCAGCATGGTCAAAAGAGATCAAATAATAGGAGTCGGCATCGCAGTAGCAGGTATCGTCAATCTTGAAAAAGGTTTAGTAGTTTTCTCTCCTGCTTTTCAATGGCGAAATGTTAAATGTCATGAATATATACAAAGTCGCATCCATCTTCCTCTTTTCTTTGATAATGTAAACAGGGTTATGGCTCTTGGTGAATTAACTTTTGGGAAAGGAAACGATTATGACAATATAATCTGCATAAATGTTGGTTACGGTATAGGAGCGGGTATAATTCTTAACAAGAAGCTTTTCTATGGAACTGATGGAATGGCAGGAGAATTTGGACATGTTCCGGTTACAGGCGACAACCTCATTGTGTGTCCGTGCGGGAATAAAACCTGTCTTACTGCATACTCATCGGGTGATGCCATTGCACAGAGAGCGGTACTCAAAATGAAGGATCAACCGTCTGAAATCCTTATGAATCTTTGTCGGAATAAACTTGAAGACCTCACTGCAAAAATGGTTGTTGAAGCTGCAATGCAGAAAGATACCATTGCTATTGAAGTATTCCAGCAAAGTATCCACCATCTGGGGTTGTCAATTGCCGGATTGATTAACACCTTTAACCCTCAGGTTATTTTTATTGGTGGCGGAGTAGCTCAAAACGGGAATATTTTCTGGGAACCTCTTAAAGAAATCATTCAGGAAAATGTATTTGATCGTATATCAACAAAATATCAGGTTTTGCCTGTGACTTTTCTTGACCGGGCCGCCATGTACGGTGCAATTGGGTTAGTAATCAAAGAAATCCTTAATATGGATATCTAAGCTCTAATCTTTTGTAATCTTTTAGTCTTATATGGCCTGTAAATTGAAATTGTTGAGGAGTTTCGGAATTGGTCTAAACTGGCAATTTAATTCCATTCTAAAATAATATTGCAGTAAGCATTTTAAAATATTGTATATTAGTTTTATAGGCTTTTTATTTAGTTAATAGCGATATATCGTTGATGGATTAATTTGATTTTTCATTTATTTATATTTGTAATAGTAAAAAATATTTGTATATTTGTTTTTAAAACATTTTTAGGATGAAATCTGAATTATCAATCTTACTTTCGATTTTGTTTTTGTACGTGCTGATACCGCTCTGTTCTTATACACAAACGAATAATGGAAAACTAACTTTAGAAGATATTTACAAAAACAGTATTTATCACGACAAGGGTTATGGGCCTATAAGATGGAGCAAAGACAGTAAAGGTTATTTTACTTTTGAATCGAATAATGAATTTGCCGGAAGAGATATTGTTTTGTATGATGCGAAATCAGGAGACCGGACAGTAATTTGTTCGGCAAAATCGCTAATCCCGGAAGGACAAAATAAATCTCTTTCTGTTTCGGATTATGTATGGTCGGCAGATAATACCAAGCTCCTGATATTTACGAATACACGGAGAGTTTGGAGATACAATACACGCGGCGACTATTGGGTTCTTGATCTTAAATCAGGAAACCTTAAGCAACTGGGCAAATCTGTTGAACCCACAACGATGATGTTTGCAAAATTCTCTCCTGATGGCTCACGAGTAGCCTACGTTAGTAAACTTAATATTTTTGTCGAAGATCTGGTTTCGGGAAAAGTTACTCAGATCACTTCAGATGGTGGTGGCAATATTGTTAATGGCACTTTCGATTGGGTTTATGAAGAGGAGCTTGACTGTAGGGATGGGTTCAGATGGAGTCCCGATGGTGGAAATATTGCCTATTGGCAATCTGACACAAAGGGAATCGGCACTTTCTATATGATCAATAATGTAGATTCGATTTATCCTAAAATCATTCCGTTTCCGTATCCGAAAGTGGGTACTTCAAACTCTGCTGTAAAAATCGGCGTTGTATCTGCGGAAGGTGGAAATACTCGCTGGTTCGACATACCCGGCGATACTCGTGATAATTATTTGGCAAGGATGGATTTTATCCCAAATTCTGACGAAGTTATGATTCAGCAACTTAACAGGTTGCAGAATACAAATCGGGTTTGGATTGGCAACTCTGGTACTATGGAACTTACAAATATTCTGACTGATACAGACAAAACCTTCCTCGACATTCATGATAATATAAAATGGTTAGACCATGAGAAGTATTTTACCTGGACAAGTGAAAAAGATGGTTGGCTGCGTCTGTATCTCGTTTCACGAGATGGGAAAGTTAATACCCCAATTACAAAAGGTGAAATAGATGTTGTAAGCATAAGTTGCATTGATGCTAAAGGAGGCTATGTCTATTACATCGCCTCTCCTGAGAATTTTACTCAACGGTTTCTCTACAGGAGCCGTATTGACGGAAAAGGGATTGCCGAAAGGGTTACACCTACTAACTTAGCCGGACAGAACTCATATCAAATTTCACCCGATGCCTTATGGGCTATTCATACATTCAACAATGTTGTTACACCACCCAGAATTTCACTTGTAAGTTTACCCTCGCATAAAGAAGTTAGGCTTTTTGAAGACAATAAAGCCGCAAAGATGAGTTTCGATCAACTCGGACTAAATGCGAAAGAATTTTTTAAGGTTGATATCGGCGAAGTTGTGCTTGATGCCTGGATGATTAAACCGATTGGATTTGATAATGCAAAAAAGTACCCGGTCATTTTCTATGTTTATGGAGAACCGGCAAGTTCAACAGTTCTTGATGCTTGGGGAGGCGGTGACCTTTGGCATCAGTATCTGGCGCAGCAAGGTTATATAATTATAAGCGTTGATAACCGAGGAACAAAGGTACCACGTGGTGCGGAATTCCGTAAATGTATTTATCGTCAGGTTGGGATACTTGCTTCATCTGATCAGGCCAAAGCAGCGCTGAAAATCTCCTCAATGTTCAGTTTTGTTGATTCTAAAAGGCTCGGTATCTGGGGATGGAGCGGTGGTGGTCAAATGACCTTGAATTGCTTGTTCCGATATCCCGAAATTTACAGCACAGGCATCGCAGTTTCTTTTGTTTCAGACCAGAAGCTTTATGATAATATCTATCAGGAGAGGTATATGGGTTTATTGGAAGATAACACAGAAGGTTACAGAGATGGCTCACCAATTAATTTTGCTAAAAACCTAAGGGGAAACCTGCTGATTATTCACGGTACTGCCGATGATAACGTTCATTATCAAAGTTTTGAAATGCTTACCAACGAACTGATCAAATGGAATAAAATGTTCAGCATGATGTCTTATCCAATGCGCTCACATGGTATCAGTGAAAGGGAAAACACTACATATCATCTTAGACAAACAATGGCAAAATATTGGGAATCTAATTTATGAAACCAAGTATATTCAATGATGTAATCGGTCCTGTGATGAGAGGGCCTTCGAGTTCACATACTGCAGCCTCTCATCGTATTGGAGCACTTATCAGGCAAATTTGTTCTCCCGAAAACGGCAAGGTAGTAGTTGAATTCGACAGAAAGGGATCCTTAGCTACTACTTATGAAGGACAGGGTTCTGCTATGGGCTTGATTTGTGGATTGCTCGGTGTAAACATTCTGGATCCCGATGTTGTAAGATACAAGGAATTAGCAATAGAAAAGGGATTGGATATCAGATTTCTTATTACTGATTATCACGCAAGTCATCCAAATACCTATAAAATATCTGTTGAAAGCGAGTTACAGGAAAAATTCCAATTCATAGCCATATCAACTGGTGGAGGGATGGTCGAAATTAACAGAATAAATGGATTTAAAATTTCGATAAAAGGCGATTATTTTGAGACATTGATTTATTGTGATTCGGTACCTGTTGATAAACTACAGGGGCTCTTACAACTATTGAAGACTCAAATTAATCATTCGGAAATCTATCTCTGTCAACAGGGAGTAAACAATTTTCTTATAAATATTAAATCCAGGGAATCTTTACTATTCAATATTAAGGAGTTGATTAAAGTTGTGGATTTTAAATGGATTCGTATAGCGGATCCGGTATTGCCTATTCTTTCGGGCATCAGTAACGACTTGCCTTTTTCTTCAATAGATGAGATGTTGTACCTTGCTGACCGGAATGGTTATGATCTGGCTGAATTAGCAATTCAGTATGAAAGCTCCCGTGCTGGAATAGATGCTCCAAAAGTGATTTCACTTATGCGTGATATTGTCTTTAACATTAAAAACTCAATTCTGGAAGGGTTGAGCGGAACCGTATTCAGCGACAGGATTCTGGGTCATCAGTGTCATTTGACACTTGAAGCTGAAAGAAAAAACAGAATTATTAAAAACCCCATCAATACGATCATTTCTTATGTGACTGCTTTAATGGAAGTAAAAAGTTCAATGGGAATTATTGTAGCAGCTCCAACAGCTGGTTCGTCGGGTCTGTTGGGTGGTGCGATTTTAGGTGTTGCTGAAGGATTTACTGACGATATTGAACTTATTACAAAGTCATTTTTGGCTGCTGGTTTAATTGGAGTTTTTATTGCCGATAAATACACTTTTGCGGCTGAGGAAGGCGGATGTCAGGTCGAATGTGGTGCTGGCTCAGGCATGGCCGCAGCAGGTCTGGTTCAACTTATGGGGGGAACAGCAAGACAGGCAATTGATGCAGCTTCGATGGCATTACAGAATATTCTTGGATTGGTTTGTGATCCAGTAGCTGATCGCGTTGAGGTTCCCTGTCTTGGGAAAAATATACTTGGTGCTACTAATGCACTATGTTCCGCGAATATGAGTATTGCAGGCTTTGATCCGGTAATTCCTCTTGATGAGGTGATTGATGCGATGAAATCTGTCGGAGATTCTTTACCATCTTCATTATGCTGCACTGGTTGCGGTGGTTTATCTGTTACACCAACTGCATTAAAACTTCATAAGAGTTTAAAAATGGAAAGTAACAAAGTCTAAAAAAAGTCAATTCCGGGTAACTATAATAGAAGTTTTTGAAACATGAAATTTTTTGACAAAAAAACCATTTCTGAAATTGCAAGCTTTTCCGAATGGATCGAAGCTATGGAACTTGCGATGTTGGCAAGCAATACCGGTGGTTTTGTGATGCCAAAAAGAATGCACTTGGATTACGGTGATGACACATTTCTACTTATGCCTTGTATA
>CAILKW010000477.1 GCA_903834845.1 uncultured Bacteroidia bacterium
TATTTCTGTATTCGTCAATGTTGTCAATAAAGAAAAGAGTAAGCGGTTTAATCTTTACATCTCTTGTAAGTAACGCCTTTTCTATTTCAAAATGATGCTTTATTGCCTTTTGGATCATTGTTTCCTGCAACTTTTCAGAGTATGAATAAGGATTGATTTTGTCGCCCTTTTTCATTTCCAACCCGTTGGACAAAACAACCGTGCTTTTGTTCAGGTTTTCAATCGTCAAGTCGGTCATTTCAGGATGGACCTTTTTCAGGCTTTCTTTTTTGGAAATGGTAACCGTTTTTTTCTTTTCGTTTTCTGTTAACTCAAAACTGGCTTCCGCGCCGTCCGAATCAATGAACTTTACGATAGCATTTCTGCCACTCTCAAATTCAGTGATGTGACCAATCACCCCTTTTACCAAATTCCTGTTGAACGAATCAACTGCGGTTAAAGTGTAAACCAGATTCTCATATCCTTGAAATGTAGCACCATAACGTAAAATGAAATGCGGTTTCATTTTTTGAATATTCTCCCAGGTCTTACTGTTTTGTCCAAACTTGTGTGGCTCGTCTATGATCATAAAGGGTTTTGTTGCCCCAATAGCACCAAAGGGTACAGTGTATTTGTCAAAAAGTCCTTTGTCAAAACTTTTTTGCATTGTCTCCGAATTGATCATCCCTGCATTGATTATCATTACCTGAATGCTGTTTTTTTCAAAGTTGCCAGAATTCACAAAGCTTGTAACGGCAGGGGGGATAAAAGTCTTTTTACTTTTGTTGTTCTTTTGGCTTTCAACAATATGCAGGTGAAGCGTTTTTCCGTATTGTTCTTTAAAATGCTCCCGGCTGCTGTCTGATTTTAGAAAGTCAATAGTTCCTGCTTTGATTGACAATGTCGGAACAACGACAATAAACTTGAAAATTCCGTATTGTTTATTAAGCTCAAAAATTGTTTTGGTATAGGTATAGGTTTTGCCTGTACCTGTTTCCATCATTATATCAATAATTGTACTGTTGAGTTTAATTTTTTCCTCAATACCATTGCTTTCTTGAGCAGTCCTTATATTCTGTGGATAAGTACGACCAGTTAAATAATCAAACACAGGATTGATGTGGTTTTTATCCGTTTCCGTTGGTTGAACAAGGCTAATATTTTCAAATACGGCAATAGTGCTTTCTACTGCCTGTGATTGATGATTAAGGTTCTTTTCAAAATTAAATCCCTTCATGTTAATACCTTGTTACGAAATCAATATCAATGTTTTTCTTGTTGGAGTATGTCTTTACGTTTTCTGACAGTTCCCGCAAATTCTTGCTGTCAAAGTGATAGCCGAATGTGATAATTGAAGTAGGATTGAATTTCTTGTCTGAATCAATTTTTTCCAACAGGGTCTTAACCCACATTGCAGGTTTGAGGAGTACTTCTAGTTAAATTTCACCCAATATCAGTTGTTTCTTGATATTTCTACTGCGGGTAATTTTTCAATTGCCTGATAATCAATAATTAGCTTTTCGAGAGTTTGAAATAAGGTGATTGTGTGGACTTCCAATCATTTGGATATGAGTATTCTAAGCTTGATCTTTGTGTCATGTTCATAAAGGCGATCCGAAAATATTGTCAATCAGAAAAGGCCACTCATACTTATTTCCGTTTGAGCGAGAGTTACCGTGACAAGTACGGGGTCACTCACCAACGTATGGTCTTGGGCCTTGGCAGGTTGCCTGAACTCCCCGACTTTGACCAGAAAGTGCTTTTTCTTGAACGCCTGAACGGACTCATAAAGGGTAAGCCAACATTGTTCAGCACAAGTACTGATGAAACAGTAGAACGTTTGGCACAGCATTACTATGGTGAACTGAAGAAAAAGAAAAAGATTGACATGGTTTCAGATGTCACCGGAGACTATGACACGGTAAATCTCAATACCCTGAAAAATAAAAACATACGCGAGATTGGAGCAGAATCGCTTTGTTATCAGGCGCTTCATCAATTAAAAATTGACAATTATCTCAAAAATAGAGGGTGGGAAGATGAGCAAATTAATTTGGCGTCAACCCACATTATCAGCAGGGCGGTTTACCCTGCTTCGGAATACAAGACCGTTTCCTGGATAAAAGAGAACTCTGCGGTATGCGAACTGACTGGTTACAGTATTGGGAAAGTGACCAAAGACAAACTCTACGAAATCTCGAAAAAACTGTACCAGGAAAAATCTGGACTTGAGGACCATCTATCCAGATGCACGAACGATCTGTTCAAACTGGAAGACAAAATCATTTTGTATGACCTGACAAACACCTATTTTGAAGGAAGGATGAAGAATAGCAAAATAGCAAAATTTGGCCGCAGCAAAGAAAAACGATCCGATGCCAAGCTAATTGTTTTGGCTGTCATTATCAACATAGAAGGGTTTTTGAAGTACTCCGACATCTTCGAGGGGAATACATCGGATTGTTCCACCTTGAAAATAGTGATCACCAAGTTGAACGAAAAAGCAGGTTATACCAATCAAAAGCCTATCATTGTGATGGATGCCGGCATCGCCACTGAAGCCAATATTCAATATCTGAAGGAAGAAAAATACGATTATCTGTGTGTTTCACGCTCAAACATCAAGAAGTACAAAGCAGATACCGATAGCCGACCGGTACAAATATATGATAAGAAAAAGCAGCCGATTGAGCTGCTCAATGTCAGGGTTGAGAACGATACCGACAACTATCTATGGGTCAAAAGCGAAGCCAAAGCGCAGAAAGAAAATAGTATGTACAATCAATTTGCACAACGCTTTGAAGAGGGAATCAGTGGCATACAAAATGGCATTGCCAGCAAAGGCGGCACAAAACAAACCGACAAAGTCTGGGAACGTATCGGGCGGTTGAAAGAAAAATATGCCTCCGTGCATCAATACTATGGGATTACGGTTTTGGACAATGGCAAAGGTATTGCCACAGGCTTGGTCCTTGAGAAGAAAACAGGGTTGCCGATGGAAGATAAAGCTGGTATTTATTTTCTGCGAACATCATTGAACGGCAAAGAAGAGCAAACACTTTGGATGATCTATAATGTGATAAGAGAAATCGAATATACGTTTCGGGTACTAAAAACGGACCTGGACCTGCGCCCGGTCTACCACAAAACAGATGATGCCTCAATGGCACACCTGCACCTGGGCTTACTCGCATATTGGATCGTATCAACTATCCGTTACCAATTGAAGCTTCAACATATCCACCACGATTGGAGTGAAATTGTACGCATAATGAACACGCAAAAGAATGTGACGACAACTTTGGAGAACATAAAGGGCGAAACAATACAGATCAGGCAATGTAGTGAAACAACTGTGCAGGTAAAAGAAATTTTCATAAAACTCAAATACAACCCAGTCCCCATGGCAAAAACAAAATCCGTGTGGCACACTGAA
>CAILKW010000478.1 GCA_903834845.1 uncultured Bacteroidia bacterium
GAGGGTCTGCGACCGCTTCCTTCAACCGCTTCGAGGGTCTGCGACCGCTTCCTTCAACCGCTTCGAGGGTCTGCGACCGCTTCCTTCAACCGCTTCGAGGGTCTGCGACCGCTTCCTTCAACCGCTTCGAGGGTCTGCGACCGCTCGAAGGGTTGTGAAAGATGATTTGTATTATGAATTTAGAAATGAAAGGACTATCTTTCGACAATATTTAAACCGCTGTAAAAAATAAAAAGATGCTGAAAAAAACGTGGCTGCTCAGAATGAATTCATTGATATTGATGGTGTTGATGCTGGTTTGTGTTAATATTGTGATGGCACAGGATCAATCACTTTCGTGGACAAAACAGGCTTCGGGCGTGTGGGTCGCCGAAGTCGGAAAACCTGAACTGCGCAATTTTACAACCACTTCGGGAGTAAAACCAAAGCTGGAAGCAATAAAAGCTATGCAAAACGTGGAATTTCCTCTGAATGAAAACGAAATCAAAGCAGTGGTTTTCGATGGCAAAACCTACCTGCATTTTCCTCTTGAAGTTGGCGAAAAAATATTTGGTCTTGGCCTGAATTTTAAAACGGTTGAACAACGTGGCCGGATTCTTCGGTTGCATGTTGATCATTACGGAGGCAAAGATGACGGTCGCACACATGCTCCGGTCCCATTTTATGTTTCATCAAAAGGCTATGGCGTGTTTATTAATTCTGCCCGCTATATTGACGTGTGGGCCGGTACAGCAGTTGCAAAAGACAGCAAAATACCAATGAACCCAAAAGATAGAAATACCGATAAAAAATGGTCTTCGCAACCATATTCCGATAATGTTTCTTTTTTGATTCCTGCCGAAGGTGTTGAAATCATGGTTTTTGGCGGGCCTACTGCTTTGGATGCTGTGAGCCGTTTCAATCTTTACAATGGCGGTGGTTGTTTGCCTCCTTTATGGGGACTTGGCTTCTGGCATCGTACTCCAACGCTATATAACGATGAAAAAGTATTGGGCGAAGTCGCAGAGTTTAAAAAACATCAGTTCCCTCTATCAGTAATCGGACTTGAACCCGGCTGGCAAAGCAAATCGTATCCTTGTACATATCAATGGGATCCGGGTCGTTTCCCTGAACCGGCAAAATTTATGGCTCAATTGAAAGATCAGAATATTCAAACCAATCTTTGGATGAATCCCTATATTTCGCCCGAGTCGGAACTAATAAAAAAATTGAAACCTTATACTGCATCCCATACAGTTTGGGAAGGCTTTGTTCCCGATTACGGTTTGCCGGAAGTCAATACCATTATCGGCGACCATATTAAAAAATATCTGCTCGATGCAGGTGTAAGTGGTTTCAAAATGGATGAAAACGATGGATACGACAACTGGCTTTGGCCCGATGTAACGCTATTCCCATCAAAAATTCCGGCAGAACAAATGCGTCAGCTTTACGGGGTTATGATGCAGAAAATGACTGCGCAACTTTACCGTGATCAAAACAGGAGGACTTACGGATTGATAAGAGCATCGAATGCAGGTGGTGTCTCTTTTCCTTATGTGATTTACAACGATTATTACAGTCATAAGGATTTTATTACAGCACTGATTAACAGTTCTTTTATCGGTGTATTGTGGACACCTGAAGTTAGAGGTTCCAAGACTGCCGAAGAGTGGTTGCGCCGGATGCAAACTGTATGCTTTTCACCTTTGGCAATGCTAAATGCCTGGTCTGACGGAACTAAACCCTGGTCGTTTCCTGAAGTTGAAAAACAGGTTGCTGAGGTTGCTAATCTCAGGATACAACTGATTCCGTACATATACACTTGTTTTGCGGAATATGCTTTCTATGGCAGGCCACCTATGCGGGCAATGAATCTGGTGGATGGTTTCACATCAAACGATGAAAAAGTTGATGGAAAATTAAACTCAACCGATAATCCTTATGCCCAAGCTACACGAAAAGAGATGAAAGATCAGTTTATGGTTGGTGATAATCTGTTGGTAGCACCTTTGTTTGAAGGTGAAACAGTGCGCAAAGTGATTCTGCCGAAAGGTAAATGGTACGATTTTTACACAGGGAAAATAGCAGGCGAAGCTGAGGTAATCAATGCTGCACCCGGATTAGACAAAATTCCGGTCTATGTAAAGGATGGAGGGATTATTCCGATGTTTGAGTCGGCTCAAACTACGCTAAAATCTGGTGAAAAAAATAATCTGATTATCCGTTTTTACGGGACGAAATATGCTGATTACAAACTGTATGACGATGATGGTGAAACTTTTGACTATGAAAAAGGGGCGTTTTCGTGGCGTGATATTCGGGTTGCTGCTGCGAAAGACGGTAAGCTGAAAGGGACAATTTCAAAAGCTGAGAAATCGAAACCTGACAATATCGGAACTGTCAAATTTCAATTTATGACCGAGTAAAAACTAAAAAAAAGAGCTAATTATCTTTCTCCAGATCAATAAGTTGAGCAAGAATTACCGAATTTTTGTTTTTCTTTAGGATTGTGAATTCATAATCATCGAAACTTATTTTTTCGTTGAGATTGGGTATTCTTCCTAATTTGAGAATCAGATAACCTGCAAGTGTTTCATACTCTTCGTTTTGGGTAAGTGGATGCGGAAGAAAATCATTTATATCATCAAGCGAAGCTGAGGCTAAAACAGAGTAGGTCTTCTCACCTTTTTTTTCAACAAATGGTATTTCATTGTCATATTCATCCTGAATTTCTCCAACTAATTCTTCAAGAATATCTTCCATAGTCACAATTCCTTGTGTACCACCGTATTCGTTTATTACTACGGCAATTTGCTGATGTTTCGACTGGAATTCTTTGAGCAGCTGTGAAATTCGTTTAGTTTCGGGGACAATCACTACCGACCGCATGACAGATGATATTTTGATTGGCTCGTTTTTACGGATTTTTATCAGAATATCTTTAAGATAGACAACACCAACAATATTGTCGAGAGAGTCGGCATAACAAGGAATTCGCGAGTAGTTCTCCTCAATAAGCATATCTAACATACTCTCCTGAAAATCGTTGACATCAATGGATACTACCTGAGTCCGGGGAATCATAATTTGTTTGGCTGTCCGTTCCGAAAATTCAAAAGCATTTTTAATAATATCGTAATTCGCCTGCTCTATTTCGCCGCTCTCTTTGCCCTGTTTTACAAGATATTTCAACTCATCGCTGCTGTGCATCTCCTGCCCCTGAACAGTAGAAATACCAATGGTTTTAAGAATCATGTTAGCTGTTCCGTTTAGCACCCAAATAAAAGGACGAAAAATAAAAAAGAAAAATTGAAGCGGCATTGCAATAACCAAAACAGTGCGTTGCGAACGCTGAATAGCAATTGATTTTGGGGCGAGCTCCCCAAATACAATATGCAAAACAGTAATAATTATAAACGCTGTCGGCAAGGCTATACTATGAGCCAAATCAGGGTCAATTGTTACTCCGGTTAATGCCATTAGATTAATTATTATCTTAGATACAACAGGTTCGCCAATCCAACCAAGACCCAAACTTGCTAATGTAATTCCTAACTGGGTGGCAGCAAGATATCCATCAAGACGTGAAATGATATGTTTAGCAACAATTGCAAAACGATTTCCGTTCTGAACCTGTATTTCGAGTTGCGAAGCCCTTACTTTGACAATTGCAAATTCGGCTGCCACGAAAAAACCATTAAGAGAAACCAACAATAATGTAATAAGTATATCTGTGAACATTAGTTTTATATTAAACAAGCCACAAATATAAAAAATTTAAAGATGATATTCAATAATAAAGATTGAGTATAAACATCCTGACAACTCAAACAAAGAAAGCCACCAAGGTTAAAAAACTTTGGTGGCTTCAGTGAAATTCCAGAACAGAGAGGTCTGATTCACATACTATTTGTTGAAAACGAACACAATATTCTAAACATCACAAATCAGCACAGATTTGCGCAAAGATTCAAGTTTGTCAGGTTGTTTAGGTACAAACTCCTGTCCTACAAAACCTTTATACCCGGTTTCAACCAGAGCTTTCATAATTGCTGGATAATAGAGTTCCTGCGTTTCGTCTAATTCGTTTCTTCCGGGTACACCTCCTGTATGAATGTGCCCAATATATTTTATGTTCTTTTTGAGGGTATCAATTACATTACCTTCCATAATCTGCATGTGGTATATGTCGTAAAGAAGTTTAAACCGGTCGGAACCAACCATCTCGCAAAGGGCAGCACCCCATGCAGTTTTATCGCATTGATAATCTGCATGACCATAACTATTAAGCAATTCCATTATAATTGTGACTCCATGTTTCTCAGCAAGTGGCATAAGTTTACGGAGACCAATGGCGCAGTTAATCATTCCCACATTATCGTTTTGTCCTTCGCGGTTTCCCGAAAAGCAAATAAGGTTTGGAATTCCGGCTTCTGCAGCTTTGGGAATCATACCTTCAAAATCGGTAATCAGTTTTGCATGGTTGGCTATCCTGTTGAATCCTTTAGGAATACCATAGTCGGTTGCATATCCTACAGCGCACTTCAATCCGAACTTTTTCACAGTTGCCCAATCTTTTTCACCCAATAATTCAATAGATTCAAGGCCCATATCAACGCAGGCTTTGGCAAATTCTTCCAACGGAATACTGCCATAGCACCACTGGCTGACAGAATGGCGAATATTACCTTTGAGTTTAGTTTTCTCTGATACTTCTGAGGCTAAAGCACTTGCAGAAGGAACCCCTAAAGCAGTTACAGCAGCAACTCCTGCTGAACTTCCAATCATTTGTCTCCGGTTCATAATACAATCTGGTATAAATTTATATTGAAAATTACATTCACAACAAAGTTAAGGAAGTAATCAGAACTTCCAATTTTTAAACAGATTTCCGATTTGATTTTACAGCCGCGATAACTTTAAGCAGTTGTTCCCCAATTCCAATTTTGTATCCTGAAGAGAACATATACACATTGCCCGTTTCATCGCAAAACAACACCAAAGGTAGTTTATCTTTTAGTCCTTCACCAAAAATAGCTGAGACCGCATTGAGAATATTACCGTTTTGATCAATGCCACTTTCCATTTTAGAAGGCAACTTGTAGGTTTTTAGCACTCCTGCCTGACCCGCTTTTTCGGCAGGCATGGCTAACACAAACTGACCACCCCATTTGTTGAAATGATCAATATATGGACCTAAGTCATTCAAAATGTGCTTCGAAGGTTCTTTATCGGGATCCAGAACTACCAGCACTGAATAATTTCCGGATGTTAGTGCAGAAAGGCTAACCGTCATTCCGTCACTTGTTTTTATTAAACTAAGTTTTCCGGGATTAAGTTTTCCTGACGGTTTGAGTTCGCCCGGTTGCTTGCGAAGTTGAACCGGTATTGTGGTCAGTTTCCCTTTTTCAATTGTGAAGAAAGTCATATTGCTTAATACTGCTCCGTCCTCGATGCGGTTACCTGTAACCAAGGCGTACATACCAACCTCAAGACTAATCGGTTGTGCAGAGTCAGAGAGTTTTTCGCCTTCGGGAAATTCAAGAGTACGGTAAAATCCATTTCTTAGAATGGCAATGGTATAGTGAATAGAATATTGTGGAGTTAGAGGATTATTTTTATCTGTCAATTTCAGCAAACCTTTTTCAGGTTGTGCCACCTCAACGGCATCGAAACCGGAACGCAGCCATTGTCCGTTTTTAGAATACTCAGGAATTCGGGTTTCGGGGTTCAGTCGGGCTGCTATTCCGAAAGTACGACAGGCCGCCACAAAGAATATATCACGGGAAATTGGGTCAGAAACCCTTAGATTATACACCCCAATCGGTGTTAATGGTGCTCGTGAATGAATGTTTGCTAAAGTACTTATTGTTATGTTATTGCGTATCCAATTTGTAAGAACGGAAATATCGTTTCGAGTGGCTTGCGCCATTTCGGAACCGAAGGAATTACTTAGAAAACTTCGCCACGGACTTAAATTTTCGAGGCCGATACGTGGTGACAATACGTACTTGATGAATAATTCTTTTGAAGAAACATAATTTTGAGACCCTGACAGTGCTGTTTGGGTCAGATGATCGGTAAGGATTGATTCGGGTACATCGCTGAAATCTTTATCCGCAAGCTGATTAGTAAGTTCGAGTACAATATTGCGATATTGGACAGCGTTTTTTTCGAGATAGGTCGAAATTTGATCCCAATTTCCATAGCTTAATTTGATAAAGCGAGAGATGGTATCAAAAGGAAGCTTTGCTTTTGCAGCAAATCCTGCTGACCAGGCTGAATCTTTAAAGGTTTTAGAATATGCTCCGCGTATTGAATCTTCGAGAGCAAGAAGTCGGCTGTTTTCTTTTCGGGCTGCTTCGGTAATATTCATTTCCACTTTTACAGTATGAGGTGGAACGAAATCGAATGATTCACTGATATTTGATGGTATAGTTGAGGTCAACACCAGTTCGAGAGTATCTTTTTCGGGAACTGAAAGCTTTTTGTAGGCGAATTTTCCGTCTTTTGCAGCCCAGATAATCAGATCACCCATACCTGTATTCAGGCTTGCAGTGCCGTTGGAATTGGTGTAGCACGTAGCAATCGGATAATATTCGGCATAGTTATAAAGCTGAAATTCAACCTTTGCACTGTCAACCGGTGTTCCTGTGCTATTTTTTACAGAGATGGTAACATTTTTAATGGTAGCATAGTTGGAAGTCAGGTTTAGCTCCGAAAAACGATCAGAGGCAGTTAAAACATCCTCATTACCAAGGTATCGTCCGTAAGCGCGTGTGTGTACAAGCATTACACGGCGGGCAGGTTCGCTGAACCAA
>CAILKW010000479.1 GCA_903834845.1 uncultured Bacteroidia bacterium
ATATGTGCATGTTAGAAATATTTTGCAACGTACTATATATCAATATAATACAAAACACATATTTTATATACTTAAATATCAACCACCTACAAAATCTAAAATTAAGTTTGGTGTACTTCCTTCATGCAACTTGGGTTAAGGTCATTTGGAGAGATATAGACAGTTTCATAATCCAGATTATAAATATTGGATTGCAGTCAAAAATGAAGTTTAAATTTTTCAGGCGTATTTGGTTGGTGTTGAAAGTTAGGTAAAAGGCGTTCAACACACAAGATCAAGTAAAGTGTAACTAATAAAGTGAACTTTCTTTGAATAGTAACTTTTTGTGATTATCTGTTTACAGGGATTGAAAAGGCAAGCAAACGTGAGTTATAATTGAATGATCTTACCACTCCGTCATCTCCTTTACGTGCAGTTAATCGCTTTCCTGTCAGCTTGGCGAATAATTGTAAACCAAATAATCCCAAATGTTCGGAAGAAAGTAATTCGCGGTCTTCGCTTTTACGAATAGCTACTAACTGCACTTTTATTAGTTCAGAGAGTGCCACTTCTTTGGTGGTTAAATCAGAATGGTTAAAGGTCATAACTGCCAAATCAATATCATTAGGCTGTCCGAAATAGATCCCACGAGGTTTCATCAAAGAAGGCTCTGCCTCAGGTGCACGCAAATGAGGTACAGGTATAACTTTTTTATCCGTTTTGTCCGCTTCCTGAATCTGCTTTTGTTTGTTGGGTGCAGTACCTGATCTTAATTTGGGAACATTTACAGGCGAAGCTTTTACCGTCTTAATTTCTTCTGATTTTGCTTTTCCGGAAGTTGCATCTATATTTTTGGGAAGCTGATCCTTCAAATCGGCCACTTGATTTCCGATTTTGGGATGTACTCTAATATTTGGTTTGATAAGAAAGAAAACCAGCAACAGAACAGCGGCAACTGAAACTGCTGTTATAAAAATTGGGATTACTCGTCCCCGCCTTTTGATATGGTTTTTATTATCGAATACAATTGATTGGTCAGCTGTCAGTTTTAATTTTGCAAATTTTTCTACCTCAACAGCTTTCGTAGGATTATTGGCAAGCAAGACTTCAATGTTCAATCTTTCGGTATTCGATAAGTCACCTTCATAATAGGCTACAGCTCGCTCTTCAAATTCATTTTGTGAAAGGCTTGCTGATTTTTTAAGCTGCTCTTTACCATTGAATTGTATCGTTTTATTAGTCAAAAGTTTTATAGTATCTCCCATATCCAATTCTTCCTTAAGATCGGGGTTCTGTTTCAGAAATGCCTGAAATTCATTTTTCAGCGAAGGATCAAGATTTCCTTCTAAAAAATCGAGAAACCAACCTTCATAATTTGATCTGGTAATCTTCATATTATACAACGCTTTGAATTTGTCCAATATAGTTTTTTAAAAAAACACGGGCACGATAGATGTAAACCTTTACCTGTGCTTCGGTTATACCAGTTATCCCGCTGATTTCGCGATACGAATAACCCTCATAATCGCGTAACATTACAACAGACCGTTGAATGTCGGGCAGCCTTTTTACTGCATCGTGCAATATCTCCTGGAGATCGGTATAGCCATCATACACACTTGGCTCGTCAGCTTTACTCCAATCAAGCGATGTCTCCCGCTTTGCTTTTCGGATATGATCTATCATAGTATGATGGGCGGTTGTAAACAGGTAAGCTTTAACCTTTTCGGCATCAACATTATCATGATGCACCCACAATTTCTCGTAACAATCCTGAATAATATCTTTCGATTTCTCAGAATCTGAAATATTTTTCAGTACGAACCTGTAAAGTCCGTCAGAGTATAAGTCAACAGCATGGTTAAAATCGTAAATCGTCATCTCTTCTGTTAAGAATTCAACTAATAAGACGAACAAGTTGAGAGATTGTTACAGATGAGGTAAAAAATGTTCTTTTATAGTTAGTTTTGGGAACATTAATCCGAGATGAAATTTTTTATTTTGGTTTTGCTTTTGCTTTTGACCGAAGATTTTCGAGTCGTTTCAAAGCTTCAGCCAATGTGTCTATGTTTTTTGCAAAATGAAAACGGATTAAATTGTGAATTTCTTCTTTAAAAAAGCTTGATCCAGGGACTGCTGCAACACCAACTTCACTTGCCAGCCATTCACAAAACTCAAGATCATTTGTTGAGCCAAACTCTGATATATCAACCATTACATAATATGCACCTTGAGGGACTGTATATTTCAAACCGAGAGAATCGAGTCCTTTTAAAAAGAAATCTTTCTTTTCTGTATAAAATTCGCGTAATCCATTGTAATAATCCATGTCAAAATTAAGAGCGGTTACAGCAGCTTCCTGTAATGGTGCAGGTGCTCCAACTGTCAGGAAATCATGAACTTTTCGCACTGCGTCTATAATATTTGCGGGTGCAATTATATAACCAAGTCGCCAGCCGGTAATTGAATAGGTTTTTGAAAGCGAGCTGCATGAAATAGTGCGGTCGAACATACCAGGCAACGAGGCCATGTAAATATGTTTATAGGGTTCATAAACAATATGTTCGTAAACCTCATCGGTAATTACAAAAACATCGTATTTGATGGCAAAATCGGCTATTATCTGAAGTTCAGCATAAGTAAAAACTTTCCCCGTAGGATTTGATGGATTACATAGAATCAGTGCTTTAGGTTTTTGTTTAAAAGCAGCTTCGAGTTCCTCTGTATCAAAACCGAAATGTGGTGGTTTAAGATGTACATAAATTGGTATTGCACCCGAAAGAATGGCATCGGCAGAATAATTTTCATAAAATGGTGAAAACACAATTACCTTTTCGCCAGGATTGCAAACCGTTAACATAGAGGCAATCATGGCTTCGGTACTACCGCAGGTTACGACTATCTGAGTTTCTGGATTTATTTCAAAACCCATAAACCTTGTTTGTTTTTTTGCCAGAGCTTCTCTGAAATTTGCTGCTCCCCAGGTTATTGCATATTGATGTACGCTTCCTTGGGCAACATTCTTTAAAGCTAACTTCAATTCTTCCGGAGGGTCGAAGTCAGGGAATCCCTGCGATAGGTTTACAGCTCCATATTTGTTGGCGATACGGGTCATCCTTCTGATAACAGAGTCGGTAAAATGTTCTATTCTGTGGCTTAATACGGGCATAATGTCTATTTTTTTAAAACAAAAACCGAATTGACGGCAACGAAGAAATATTGTGTTTCAAATTATTATTGTTTTAGTCTTCCAATGCTTTGAAGCGCTTCGTCTTTCAGCTCAGGGGCAGATTTAACATCTGAACAGACGAGATTAAGGGCAGCAATAATATCATCTTTTTTGATACTCGAAGTAAACCAGCCTAATGCCTCAGCCAAGGTAATTCTTATACTTGTATCTTCATTTGAATCCTGAAGTACATACAGAAGGCTATTTACATTCTTATGATTATTATAGTTTCTGTAACCTCTTATTTCGGATAATCTTACGGATGCCTTAGCTGTTTTGTCTAAAATTGTTTTTAGTGTTTTTTCCTGGGACTTTTCCTGAGACTTAAAATTAGTTGTCAATTCATTAATAACCTTATCTTTTTCAAGAAGATTTGAAGCTTTTACCTGTTGCTCAATTTCAACTATCACTGAGTCAATATCAAACATAAGTAGTGACCCTTGTGCCGAATACTGTACTCGCTGACTTTCGTTTGAAAAGAGGATAGTATTAACTAAAGGGGAAATCAAAACAGGATCGCCTGAGTAACCTGCAAACCTTGCAGCAAACCTTCTTATTAACTCATAAGGATCATTTAGACCAAGTTGGATTGCCTTAACTGTTTGTTCATTACCAAGATCCAACAACCTTTTAAATGCTTCCATACGAACGCTGTAAAAGTTACTTTCCCTGAAAACTTCAAGCAATAATGAAGTATAATTTTTTTCTGGATTTACTGAGAGTTGTTTCAAAGCCAGAGATTGAAGGTTTGGGTTATTTGATTTTAGGTAGTTCATCCATAACTCTTTGTCTTTGATACGTGTAGCAAGATTGTAGTTTAATTGTTTGGCTTCCTTTGAGGTAAAATGGTAGGTTGGATCACCTATCAGGTGCGACTCTAAATACTGAACTTCCTTTTGCCAGAAACCAACTCGTACTCCCTCAGCCAACATTCCAAGTAATTCAAGTGACCATTTATCCTGAAGCACATTAACTGTATTTCCCTGAGCTACAATTGTATTACCCGGACCAAAAATATGATACCCTGCAATATAGCCGGGTTTGTGAAATGAGCCGTTGTAACAGGCATCAAAGATCGAAAACCGCGGCTGCATCTTTATCTTTGTAAGATCGCTTAATACAATGTTGTTATCAGCTCCAAAAATTGAGTCGCGTACCATCAAAGAATCCAAACGGTGTTTATTAAAAAACTCTTCGGTAAGTCCATGATCTGCAATCAGACTTTTCTTGAACGATTCAGCTCTTTCTCCTTTGTATCTACGGTAAGTATTTCGGAATGATATTGCCAACACACTCATTGGCCCAATTTTCTCTCCGGCGGATGAATAATCAAATACAGGATGTGCAACCTCCAAAATATTTGTTGCGGGATAATCTCCATTTATATATTGCGTATCAAAGTCGCCGTGCTCATGAAAAACAAAAAGATCTGTTCCCTTTTGCTGCATTTTATCAAAAAGTTTGTATTTCATAATAGCATCCTGCCGGAAGTTGAAGAAACCATTTCCTTTTGAGCTTTTGAAAGCCATAGGGAGCTGTTCTCTGATAGCAAACTGTTCATTTTGCCAGGCTGTCAGACAGTCAGAGTTGTATCCATGTCCATTGAATATTACAAACTGATCAAGCGGATTTATCTCTTTGTGAGCAGCAACTACTTTGGTAAGGTATCTTTTCATCAAAATAATGGGATCAATGCCCATATCTGTTGGAGGCATC
>CAILKW010000480.1 GCA_903834845.1 uncultured Bacteroidia bacterium
ATATGTGCATGTTAGAAATATTTTGCAACGTACTATATATCAATATAATACAAAACACATATTTTATATACTTAAATATCAACCACCTACAAAATCTAAAATTAAGTTTGGTGTACTTCCTTCATGCAACTTGGGTTAAGGATTTTGAAGTAAATAAAAACAACAAAAGGAAGTTAGTAATAAAATTGTTATTATTTTTGTAGCAATGTAATATTTCTGGAATGATGAAAAAACACGGTCTATTGAAAATAGAGGAAACGTCAGAATGTAGTTTGAACTTTCCGGGATATACTCGTTATATTGCATTTACAAATTGATACTAACCAACAATAATATGACTCAGAATAATACTCACTCTTTTATTTTGTCTCTTTCGATAAGAGTTCATGATTTAAGCATAACTATAAGTTCGGAAAAGGAAATTCTTCTCCATCTTGAAGCTGAAAGGGTTTTTCGAGTAAAACATATGCGTTGTACACCTAAACAGATGGTTGAATTAATTGCAACCGGTCTTGATCATCTTGATTTAAACATAAATGATGTCAGTTTAGTTGTTATGTCCGAGGATGATCGTAGAACGCATAAATTGGATGCTTATCTAAAAGGAACGGCTAAGGAAGAAGCTATTCTACTTGGTAGAACATTTAAACCTTTATTCGCAGATCATCAGTCAAGCCACATTGCCACTAGCTATCCCTCTGGATTCAATGATTCACCCGTTGTTTGTGCTGATGCTGGTTCAAGAGAAGGAAGTACCAGATTTTATTATAAAAATGGTAAGTCTATTGTTGAGCTAGCCAATTTTGCAAATGAAATTACATTTGTGGAATATTTTTTAATATAAACCAATTAAAGTACTACTGATATGGAAATCTCTGACAGCCAATTAGAAATCATACTTAAGGGTAAAGCCCCAGTTCTTTATAGAAAGATTAAATTTATCGAAAGCAAATTGAATAGTAGCGTTTTCCCATACTCAGTATTAAAAGACTTTACCAATCATGGATTATCGCACTCCAAAAGTATTCAGGAAAACATATCAAATTTACTTCCTAAAACTGAGCTTGAAATTATGAATAACTTAGAATTATTTATCATAGTATCATGTTCATTACTACATGATGTAGGTATGGGTGTTACGTTAAATTCAAATGAAGATATAACCACGATAAGGAAATCACATGCCCAAAGAAGTAGAGAATTTATAAAAAAGGAGAGGGAGGTTCTGGACTTGGACGAGCATATTGCTAATATTATAGGCACAGTATGTGAAGCACATTGCCATGATTCTGTTGAATATATTAAGGATGATGAATACTCTCTTAAAGGTTGTGATCATCCACGGGTTCGATTTCTAGCTGTATTACTGAGAATTGGTGATATTTTAGATATTTGTCATGATAGAATTTCTGATATTATGTTTAGAAACAGGGTGTTTAATGACATTTCAGAAGAGCATTGGCAAAAACATAAGAATATTGCAAATGTTGTAATTGATTCAGCTCAATGGAAAATAGAAATTTATGCAAATTCAAATTCATTTAAGGAGAGTGAAGTATTGCGAAGAATGAAAGATAATATACAGCAAGAATTTAATTTGTCACGTGATTATCTTGTTCTTAATAAACTATATTTCAGGCTAATAGATATAAAAATTACAGAGCGTAAGGATTATATTGTCAAATTTAATAATCCATTTATATTGTTGAAGTCCTTCACCAATAATGATATTGTAAGATTTGCAGGACGACTAAAAGAAGAAAGTCAAATCTTATCAATGCTCAAAAAAAGAAAACTGATCTTGATAATTGGTGAGTCCGGTGTTGGCAAAACTTCGCTTGTTCAGGCTGCCATTTTACCATCAGTGCGCCAAAATGAATACACTGAGATAATAGAATTTCAATTAGGCAAAGAAGAAGACCTAATAAATCAAATAATAGGATCAATCAAAGAGAAATCCAAGGACCAAATCATTAAAGATTTTTTTATCAAAGATTTAGATTTTGAGTCATTGATTGAAATTATTAAGTTATCAACTGATAATGAAAAGAGAAATTTTTTAATAGTTGGTGATCATTTGGAACAATTATTTACTTTGGATAAATCTGTACATACCTTTATACTACAACTTACCCAAATTTTTAAAAGTAAGTTGCCTTTTAATTTTCTCTTTTGTATAAGGGAAGATTATTTACCACAACTATTTGATTTTGCAGGATACATTCCCGACTTTTATTTACAAGAAAATACCTATAGAGTATTTAAATTAGATAAATCAAATGCTATTGAAGTACTTAATCGAGCATCTGAAATAGCAAATATACAATTAACTCCAAATTTCATAAAGTTACTTATAGATGATTTATTTGTTGAATGTGATGGAACAATATTCCCTCCATATCTTCAAATTGTTGGTTACAAAATATATAGCACTATAAATATCAGGAAGTTAGACAAAGTAACGGATGAAATTCTTAATGACATATATGTAAAATTAGGAGGGATAAGCAAAATAATTATAGATTATCTGGCCGGCATTCTTGATGCTTACAAGTATGAAGAAAAGGAATTTGTCGGCCAGATTTTATCAACTATGATAACTCAGCATTATACAAAGAAAAGAGTAAGCTATGACTTTCTACTTAAACATTTTACTCGTATAAAAAATCTCGATACTATTCTGTCAAAATTAATCAAGGATCGTATTATTAAGCGTTCCTTGAGTGATTATGAATTAGCCCATGACTTTCTTTCTTACAAAATCATGGATTTAATTAAGGAAAAAAAATTTCTTAGTTCTAAAGTAAGAGAAGCGATTTATTATATTGAAAACAATTTTCAAAATAATGATTTAACAGTTATTGATATTTCTAATCACATTGGAGTAACAAGTCAGCATTTGGTAACTTTATTTAAAAAAGAGCTTAATAAAGGTATCAATAATTATTTAAATGAAATTAGGGTAAGCAAAGTTAAGCAATATCTTTCTGAAAATCGGGACTCACTTAAAAATATTTCTAATATTACTGGTTTTAAAGATCAAAATTCATTTGCACGAACTTTTAAAAAGTTTGTTGGTATTACACCATCAGAATACCGTTCAAAGTTTAATCCACTGCTGCCTCCCGTAGGAGTGATTCATTAGCTTATTTTTGGCTTAAATTATCTTACTTTAAGAATACACAATTCATTGAAATATGTATTTATTTGACATAATGGATTTACATATCAATTTAAATGATCAAAATAATTCTTCGGAGTACAGAATGTTAATATTAGCGCAATCTAATCGCGTTAAGTTATTTTTACGTATACCGCTGGCACGGAGTGATTAATATATCTTAATTTATGCCTAATTAATCTTACATTTTGAATATTGAAATAATTGAAATAAATACTCAAAGGCAATTATATTATGATATTTATAATTTTTGTAGTAAGTTTGATGACTTCATTGGGAATTCAAAAAGATTTTTATGCGCACACCCAAGAAAGTGTAAAACACCTCCACCGCCGATTATTTGAATAAATTATCTTATTTTAGGAATAATAATTCGATTTAATTGTAATATCGTTAGTGGTAACTTACATGTTAGATATTAGTAATATCGGTAAAAAAAAACAATTAGTTTAACATATATAGGTATTTATATAAATATTTATGTCAAAATCAATCCTTCATAAAGCAGCAACCCGCGGTCATGCCAACCATGGGTGGTTGAATAGTTTTCATACCTTTAGTTTTGCGGATTATTACAATCCTGAACGTGTTCATTTCGGTGCATTAAGGGTCTTAAACGACGATACCGTAGAGGCCGGAATGGGGTTTGGAACACATCCCCACGACAACATGGAGATCATTTCGATTCCATTGGAAGGCGACCTTGAACACAAGGACAGTATGGGCAATGTATCGGTGATCAAACATGGGGACATTCAGGTCATGAGTGCGGGTACCGGAATCCGCCATAGCAAATACAACAAGAACACTGATAAGAGGGTTAAATTCCTACAGATCTGGGTTTTTCCGAATAAAAAGAATGTAGAACCACGTTATGACCAGATTACCCTTAACATGGAAGACCGGCACAACCAATTTCAGCAGATACTCTCGCCAGACCCTGATGATGCAGGTGTCTGGATCCATCAGAATGCATGGTTCTACCTCAGTAAATTCGATAAAGGGGTTGCTACAGAATACAATCTGAAAGCTTCCGGAAACGGGGTTTATGCATTTATCCTTAGCGGGGATGTCACAATCAATGGCCAGGAATTAAATGCCCGTGATGGGTTTGGGATATGGGAAGTTGATCAACTGACAGTTACTGCTGAAAGTGAAGCCGAATTTTTATTTATGGAAGTGCCAATGGGTGAATTGGATTGAGTAGAAGAATCCCATATTTGAATCTATCCTTTTCTTTCTTTAAACTGTGTAACAACATTGTCACACTGGTGTCTATTAAAAAATGTTAATCCAATTTGAAGTCCAAATGCAGTTGGCAATCATTGTCATAATAGGTCTTATTTTCCATAGGAGCCAAGAGTTCTTGGATGGGATCCTTGACGAGCAGGGAATTGCCAAGAATACGCATGACCTCAACAATAGGTCTGTCCAGTTTGAGATCATGTTCAATGATGGCTACGAGACAGTACGTGATGATGGCAACATGTATCTGTATCCGGACTGCATTTTCAGATTCTCCCCAAAAGGATTTGACACGAAGATGCTGCTTGATCCATTTGAAAAACAGTTCAACCTGCCATCTGTAGCGGTAAAGAAGGGCAATTTCTTTTGCTTTGAGGTAGAAGTTGTTGGTGTAGTAGGTGAAGGTCCTTCCAAGGTCAGGGGCATAGAATACGATGCGCCTGAGCGAAATCGGATAGTTTCCACTGTTTCGCTTGCCTGTGAATCTAACCGTTTGGTCTCGCAGGACATTGTCATCTCCTTCAAGCATGTCTTCACCTTCCGTGATTTCATAATCAGGATGGAATTTCTCCCGTATGATGAAGAAAGCTCCAGCCTGCTCAATTGCGTAGAGCCTGGAGAGATCAAAATATCCTCTATCAAACACATAGCAAGCGTTCCGTTCGTATATAAACCAGTCCATGGACTTGGTATCATGCACATTTGCATGGCTGATCCTGAAGAAGACAGGTATTTCGGTGGCAATATCAATCTGAGTATGAATCTTGATGCCGGACTTTGTGCTTCTGAACTTTGCCCATCTAAAGACCGACATGCACAGGTCGATGGTAGTGGAATCAATGGCATAGAACCTTCCGTGGAGTTCAAACTCTTTGGTGATACGTTTGGCTTGGGCAATAGACACAATGTAAAAGGCAAACTTCTCAAAGATACCAGAGTCTCTGAGGCTGTTTGCTTTGGAAAGAACGCTTCTGTTGATGGGAACCTTTCCAAACCCCAGGTGAAACGACCTTTTGGCATGAGCTACAGTAACATCCGTAAGTTCTCGAAGACTATGACAGCCTATGAGCTGGCCGTACATAATGACCAGCATATGACTCCAGTAGGATGGTGCCATTTTGGATGTCCTGTCCTTGTGTTTTATTATCAGTCGTTCGAAGTAAGGTTTCGGGAGAAACTGCACAATCTGTGCGAAAACATATTTGCCTACGTTCATACCTGTTCAAATTTGCATTTGGGTGCAAAGAAACAAAATTCAAAAGGGCAACAAGGTTTTGAGGGTTTAACATGCTGTATATTAAACAGATATGAGACTTTTTAACAAAAATTAATAGACACTAGTGAAAAATAGGTGTAAATTCGGGCTAAGCTACCTCGCCCATTACCAGACATTTGCCTGACTTCGAGCACAAATCAAACGCTAGAGTTTTGCAAAAAACTGTTTTTTTTGTCTATTACGTAATAGATAGGGATATTCTAATCATCAAAATCGGCTTGGGATTGTTCTCCCTCTTCAATACTGGTTTCCTTTGGTTTAATATGACAAAGATTTGTAAATACTTCCGAAAAAATTGATTAATATTGGAACAAAATTGATTATGACGAATGAATTGAATAACTTTTATTTTTGATTGAAAGAAATGACTTTGAAAAACATGGTATGATTTTCAATGAAACATTAGCAGCTTCGAATGAAAGTTATCCAAATAGACTTAAATTGCCAATACAAAGGATGAAGCATGAAACGGCAATTTTGTAGTTCCAAACCGTAGAAGAAAATATAAAAATGATGAAGACAATACTAATTACAGGAGGAACTGGCCTCATAGGCAGATACTTGTGTGAAAAATTGAGAGAGAGAGGTTATAGTGTGATGGTTTTAAGCAGAAAAAGCAATAAACACACGGGTTTTAAAACCTACGCTTGGGATTTTGAAAAGCAAGAATTTGAAAAAGAAGCTATTGAATTGGCTGATTGTATTATCCACCTTGCCGGTGCAAATATTGGTGAAAAAAGGTGGACTGAAAAAAGGAGGAAATTAATTATGGATAGCAGGGTAAATTCAAGTCAATTAATTTTCGACAAAACAAAAGAGTTTAATAATGTGAAAGTCTTTATTTCTGCTTCAGCTATTGGATATTATGGAACAATTACATCTGACAAAATATTCAGCGAGTCTGATAAACCCTCCAATGACTTTCTTGGCAATGTTTGTCAAAAATGGGAACAATCTGCAGATAAGTTTGAAGAATTAGGAATAAGAGTTGTAAAGATCAGGACGGGAGTGGTATTAACAAAACATGAAGGCGCGTTGTCTAAAATGACAAGTCTGGTTAAAGTCGGACTGGGCTCAGCAATAGGCTCCGGTAAACAATATATACCCTGGATTCATATTGACGACCTTTGCGATATTTACATTAAAGCGATTGAAGACGTACAAATGAAAGGCTCTTATAATGCCGTAGCTCCAGATCATAAAACGAACCGTGATTTTAATGCGGAAATAGCCTCTATTCTAAAAAAACCATTCTGGGCACCTAATATTCCTGGAATAATATTGAAATTAATTTTCGGTAAAATGTCCGCTATCCTTTTAAATGGAAGCAGAGTTTCGTGTGAAAAAATTATCAAAACGGGGTACAGATATAAGTTTGCTACTCTGAAAAATGCTTTAACAGATTTATTGACAAAATAACTACAAATGAGAATCTTTTTATTACATCCCATATATCCTGAATATAAAGGACTTGTTGCACTATTTCGTCATATTTGATATATTCTGTTAGAAATCAATTTAAGAAAAACAAATTCACAGTATCTGACGAGAAATTGTTCGCACAGCCAATACGCGAAAAGCGGTTACAACTATGGCTCAGCACCATTTCGAAGAAGTCATAATCATACGTCCCTTCTCAGAGCCAAACCTACACGTTAAAAAAAACTTTTCGGCTTAAAAAATAAATATTTTCCCTTCATAAAGAAAAAATATCAAGTACACAAATCGAAAATCGAGAATGGCCAATTTTTTGATCCCCAGATAATTCATTCGGAATAGCTGCAAATTGGGTTAAATCAAACGGTTTCTCAATTGATTCAATTCATAAAGAAACAGGATAAACAATTGACGAAATCAATCTAATATGATGATGGTAAATGCTATATGTTCCCATGGCATTACATTTCAAATCCCATTTCCCATAGCTCGCGTAAAGATCCTTTTTTCATGAGTTTTTCGTTCTCTCTGTTCGAAAAAGAAAGGTGTGTAATAAAATGCTCTTTGATTCTATTACACACCCAAAATTATTCTGTTATACTAAAGGTTCCAACCTTGCCTGTATTCGTAATGTAAAAATCTGTCTGCTTCGGGCAGGTTACTGAAACTGAATTTTTCAGGATTCCAGTTTAAACTTTGACCGCTAAGCTTTTCCTTTAACTCTTTGCGCAGTGCAACATTTCCCAAAAGTACAGTTTCGGTAAGTGGCCCTGCCCACTCGAAATCGGAACCTGCCTGTGGCCCTCCTTTACATGCTAATATCCATTCCTGTTCGTGTCCCGGAGATGAAGGTATAGATGGAGCAGGAATTTTATAAGATTCTCTTAAAGATTTTGGAAGAATTTTGTCATCAAGAATTTTACCCTTATCACCAACGTAAAGCACTCCCCCTGTTCCCATAACCATTCCTTCATCCAATTCAGGAATTCGCATTGGTCGAAGACCTCCATCATACCAGGTAAGAGTCACAGGAGGCATATTTTCCCGTGCCGGAAATTCATAACGCACCATCGAGCCTGAAGGATAGGTCTCCTCGTTGACAAGAGTTGAAACAGCCTGAATATTAGTTGGATATTTCAGCTTTAAGGCACGGAAAACCGGATCAAGTGAATGGCACCCAATATCACCAAGAGCTCCTGTACCAAAGTCCCACCAGCCTCTCCACTTAAAGGGATGATATGCTGAGTTATATGGACGCATTGGGGCTGGTCCTACAAAAAGATCCCAATCCAAATTCTGCGGAACCGGTGGTGTTTCAACAGGCCGGTTAACTCCTTGTGGCCAATAAATTTTTGAAAGACCGTTGTTAGGGCGATCTGTCCAGACGTGAACCTCACGAATTGCACCGATAACTCCATCCCAAATCATTTCTCTTAATCGCCGTGGACCATCGCTTGCCTGCCCCTGATTGCCCATCTGACTTGCAACTTTGTATTCTTTTGCAGCTTTTGCCAAAACTCTGGCTTCATGGACTGTGTGTGTGAGCGGTTTTTGAGTAAAAACATGTTTCCCTCGTTTCATGGACTCAAGGCTGATCACTGCATGTGTATGATCGGGAGTGGCAATGATAACAGCATCAATGTCTTTCTGATTATCGAGCATAAGCCGGAAATCTTTGTATTGCTTAGCACCCGGATAAGTATTAAAAACCTTAGCAGTTGCCTCTCCCCAGTCAACATCACACAGGGCAACGATATTCTCTGTCTTGGCTACATTGGCGAGATTACCTCTGCCCATTCCTGCAATACCCACACCGGCAACATTTAGTTTGTCGCTTGGTGCGATATGCCCCAGCCCTGAAACGGCATAAGCAGGTACGACTGTAAAACCTGCCAATGCAACCGTTGAAGACCCGATGAATCCCCTACGACTTAAAGTTTTCAAAGTTTTGTCATTCATAATAAAAGTATTAACCTAAAATTTAAAACAATAAAAGAACGTTCAAACAACAGATAATAAGCAAAAGTAATCATACCATAGAATATATTGCAGAGCACCTGAATAAAAATCAACTTTATTTTCAATTTAGATTTACATGCCTATGCAAACCCAATTATCAATTTTAAAAGGCATTTGGTTTCAGTTGGTACACTCCTTATTTTTTTATTTAGTTAAAAATGAGAAATGACTATTAAGACTGCAAAGTGTTAAAAAGGGTACCTAGAGAGCTCGCAAAGTCCTTTGGGTTTTTGTTCAAAATAGATTCACCTAATGTCACAACTGCTGCCGCAATATTGATTGCTTTTCCAAAATCCTTAAGCGTATTATAAGTGCTTTTCATTTGGTTTGTCACCTCACCAATAGATGAAAGAGATAATTGAACATCGTCCATAACCAGATTGGCTGATAATGTAAAAAAATCATTGGCATATTTAAGAACCTCCAAATGTAAATCCTGAATTTTTTGGGATTCCGGTTTAGGCAGACTGTCAAAGTTTTGATACCAATAATCGCCTACCGTTTTAGCCATAATTAAATAGTTATTAGCAAGCTCATTTGCCTGTTGTGATGTTAATTGCGCCATATTTTATTTTTTATTTATAAACTTTGAAAATATGTTTTTGATATCAGAAGAATATTGATCAAGTTGTTTTTTAATTTTATCCTTTGTTAATTGATCAATATCATCGAATAGTTTTTGGTGTCCTTCTTCAATAATCTTCAGTCCATTTGAATAAGTAAGTAACAATTTTTGTCTTTCTTCAATTAGCCGGAGGTGCTGGTAATACTCTTCAACGGCTTTCCTCTTTTCATAGGTTGATAGAGTTGTATCTTTGACTAAAACAAAATATATATGCTTATAATACTCTTTCTGAGTATTCAATTTACCATAAAGATTAGCAGATAAATTGAAGCCTAAATAAGTGATCAAAACTTTAAGAGGAGCATTGGCATTTTTAACATATAATTCAATTTTTTTCTGACGATATTTCTCAGTAGCGGCTGATAGAAGATTATTTGAGATATTCGTAAAAGCATCCAATTGCCCCTTTTCAATTTTAATCGAACCAAAATCACCTTCCTTAAG
>CAILKW010000481.1 GCA_903834845.1 uncultured Bacteroidia bacterium
AAAATTAAAAATGGAAAATCAACAATGCTATTGTTGGTGTTATCACAAATTGTCATCATATTCATCCTGATTGGTGCTTCGTGTAAAAAAAATGAAGTTATTGTTTCGCCAGAAGATACTGATCCTATAATTGTAACAAATGTTTCGGAGGTAAAATTAGCAGGTGGTGAGTTTGATATGGGAGATAAATTTGGATTCGTTGATCCTGCACATCCCAGCGATGAACTACCAATTCATAAAGTTAAAGTCAACGCTTTTTATATTGCAACGACTGAAACTTCCAACAAGCAATTCCTCGACTTCCTAAACAGTTCACTTGCAAAAGGAAAAATTGAGGTAAAAAGCAATATTGTTTACGCTGTCGGTGGAACTGATATATATTACTATACAAACCAATATGCACCTTATTATAGTATTGGTTATGATGGGAAAATATTTTCAATTGCAGATTTTAGGGCAAATCATCCGATTGTTGGAATGATGTGGATTGGTGCAGCTGCCTATTGCAACTGGATGAGTCTGCAAAAGGGATTACAGGAATGTTACAATCTTACTACCGGTGTCTGCGACTTTACTAAAAGTGGCTATCGTCTTCCCACCGAAGCAGAATGGGAATACGCCGGAAGAGGCGGTCACACGAATCCCTATTATAATTATCCGAATGGAAATACAATTGACAAAAGCGGAGTAAACCTTCCTGAATCGGGCGATCCTTATGAAGGAGGTTCTATTCCAAACACAACACCTGTTGGATTCTATGATGGGAAACTGAAGCAAAAAACAGATTTTAACTGGCCAGGAAGTGCAACAACTTATCAAACCTCTAACGGTGCAAATGACTATGGTCTTTACGATATGCAGGGTAATGTATGGGAATATATAAACGACTGGTACGGTCAGAATTATTATAGTATAAGTCCTTATGACAATCCCAAAGGACCTGATACCGGTTTTATAATGCCTGACGGCAAACCATATAGGGGAATGCGCGGCGGAAACTGGTACAATGGACTTGTTGTCAACGGAGTAAATGATGGCCATTCCCGAGTATCGAACCGAAATCCATCCTACTACCGCGGGCCGCAGGATCCGAATCACCCCTATTATCATCTGGGATTTAGGGTAGCAAGAAATTAAGCGAAAAAGAGGGGGCATCTGGGAGACAGAGCAAGCACTACACCCAAATTTGCTCCCCGAGCTTGTCAAAGTGTTATAGGAGAAATGATGTAAACAGCTAACAACCCGAGCTCCTCAATAGGAGGATTGAAGAATCGAATACTGAAAAAATGTTGATAATTTAAATATATTAATACCATCGAAATGAAAACAAAAAACAATGTGAATCTACTTTCAAAAAAGGCTATAATTTTTGTACTAACTGCTCTTTTGATGATTGGATGTAAAAAATCCTCTGAAACGGAGGCGAGTACTACCACCGACCCGATCGTGACTGATCCCGGCACAAGCACCAACAACATGGGTCTGATCCTCAATACTACCAAGGCCTACCAAGGTTATCTGCTTTTTGCACCCAAGCAATACACCTCCACCTACCTGATCAATAACGATGGTCGAATCATGAACCAATGGTCGGCTAGTAAGTTTCCCCCCGGACAGTCTGTCTATTTGCGTGAAAACGGGAATATTCTTCGTGCCTGCATGACCAAAGGACAGCTAAGCAGTGGCGGCGGCGAAGGAGGAAGGATTGAAGAGTATGACTGGAACGACAATCTGGTTTGGCAACTTGATTTCTCCACCGCTACCTACATGCAGCACCACGATATCCATTTATTGCCCAACGGGAATATTCTCATGCTGGTAATTGAAAAGAAAACCTTTGCCGAATGTATTGCAGCAGGCTTTAACCCTACTAAGTTCCAGCCTGAAATAGCCCAGAAAGGGATGATGCTTCCCGATTATGTGGCTGAAATCAAACCAACCTATCCGGCCGGTGGGACAGTTGTGTGGGAGTGGCATACCTGGGACCACCTTATCCAGGATTTTGACGCAACCAAATCAAATTACGGAGTGGTTAAATCCCATCCTGAACTGATTGATTGTGCGGGAGATCAAAAGAACCTTCCAGCCTTCTGGAACCACATGAATTCGATTGATTACAATGCAACACTAGATCAGATTGCTTTGAGTGTCAGAGGAAACAGCGAGGTCTGGATTATTGATCATAGCACAACTACAGCTGAAGCCAAGGGTCATACCGGAGGCAAGCGGGGCAAGGGAGGAGATCTTCTTTACCGCTGGGGAAATCCTGTTGCCTACAGAATGGGAACTGTATCCGATCAGCGTTATTTTCAGCAGCATGATGTCGAATGGGTCAATTCGGATTGTCCTGGAGCCGGAAATCTGACCTGCTTTAACAATGGACTAGGACGCGGTGATTATTCAACTGTAGATGAGTTTACACCTGCGGTTGATGCCAATGGAAAT
>CAILKW010000482.1 GCA_903834845.1 uncultured Bacteroidia bacterium
CCTGAAAGTGCTAAAGATCAGGAAATTACCAATTTAAAGGAACTGGTTACCGAAAAGACGAAGAAACTTGATGCTACAGAAAAAGAGCTGACTAAACTTAAAAAAGAGACAACTGCAGCAAAATTGACTCAAAGCAAAATAGTGCCTTCTCCGAAAGTTGAAACCGTGAAGAAGGTAAAAAAAGCGGAGCCCAAGAAAACTGCTAAAAAGGCATAAAATTGTCTTTTACCGTACTTTATTAATAATAATTTTTCCATAATAGTTATACATTAACACAAAAGCCTGGTATATTTCCAGGCTTTTGCGGTTTAGGAATAATTCTCTGATTTGTTCTACTTTCATTCAGTAAAAATGATGTAATTTAGCACGCAATTGTAAGTCAATCAGCTTATGTTTGCAGATAAGAATAAAAATAAAAAGGTTTGGAAAACAACAATAATTAACAGGTATAGAAAAATAATATCTCTGTTATTTGGTCTTTTGCTTTCTCTAATCTCAACCAATTCTATCGCAATCAAATCAGTTAATAACCTGAATTTTGATTTTTTTTCACAGGAAAACGGGCTCTCAAATAATCAGATTCATTGCATTCTCCAAGACAAAAAGGGGTGGATGTGGTTTGGCACCTCACAAGGTGTCTGTCGCTTCGATGGATACAAATTTACAGTTTTCAAGAATATCCCGGAGGATTCAACAAGTTTAAAGGGAAATCTGGTTAGAACCATTTTTGAAGACAGAAAAGGTCAGCTATGGGTAGGTACTGAAAATGGAGGACTCAATAAATATAACCGCGAAAAGGAGAATTTTTACCACTATTTTTATTCGGGTGACCACCCATTATTAAAGGATGCTACAGTTACTTCGATTCACGAAGATTCGATCGGAAATTTATGGGTTGGTACAAGCACTCATCTGTACCGCATTGAAAATGAAAACAAACTTTCGGAGATTAACCCTGTAAATCAAATCGGTTTATCTGCATATTTTAGAGCGATAAAGTCTGACAGATTGGGGAAAATCTGGCTTGGAACTAATAATGGACTCTTTATTTACGAACCCAAAAATAATGAGATACTGAAAGTCAATTTCCCAACAAACCTTTCGTCAAATCAGGAAATATGGGATATTTTTCTTGATGATGATGGTATTTTCTGGGTTGGAACTTATAGCAATGGACTATTTACTGTTAATTCTGTCGGGCTTGATGTAAAAAACCTAATTTTGGACTCCAGTAATGATAGAAGTCAGACTGTTAGAGCAGTTTCGAAAGACAGGAACGGGAAATATTGGATTGGAACGCGGGGAGGATTGTATATTTATGAGAAAATTAAAGGTGTTACTGGGTTTTATTATCACGATGAGCGTGAGCCTAAAAGTTTAGTTAATAACTCTGTCCAGTGTGTTTTACATGATCGGAAGGGCGATGTGTGGATTGGTACACGCAATGGGATTAATTTCCTGATCGAAGAAAGACAGAACATTCAAGGATATAAAGCTATGACAGGAGACGACCGATACCTGAACAGTAGCGAGATATTTGCTTTTCGGATTGATACACTCGGAAACATCTGGATTGGAACTGAAAATGGGGGAATAAATATTCTGAACCGAAAAACCGGACGTTTCAGGTATATGCTGCCGCAAACAGGAAACCCTAATTCTTTATCACGGAATTGCATCAAAGCACTACTTGATGACGGAAAAACTAACCTGTGGATTGGAACATTTATGGGGGGAATTGATGTAATGAACCTTAAAACTGGTGTATTCAAGCATTATGCAAACAACCCACGCGACACATCAAGCCTGACTGATAACCGTGTTTGGGCATTATTGCTCGACAGTAACAACGAAATATGGGTTGGAACAAGTGGCGGATTAGACAAGTTTAATAGGTCAACTGAAACTTTTACCCATTACCGAAAACTTGACAAAGGTCAACAGGTTAACTGGCTTGCAGAGGACAGAGAGCACACTTTATGGATTGGTGCAGATGAGCTTGTACTTTATGAACCAAAGAATCAAAAAATAACCAGAATTCAGGAATCAACCCGTTATATGCTACAGGATTCAAAAAATCGGTTTTGGCTTACAACTCTATATAAAGGAATTGCTTTATACTCGAAACAGAATGGCATAATTAAATACTATTCCGAAAAAAACGGTCTCGCAAATAACCAGACTTTAGCTTTACTTGAAGATAACGAACATTTTCTATGGATCAGCACTACTAATGGTCTTTCGAAATTTGATCCGGAAAGTGAACGGTTTCATAATTATTCATTGAAAAATGGTTTTCAGAATAACCAATTTACTTATGGAGCAGCTCTGAAAACATCAGATGGTGAACTATTGTTCGGGGGGATTTCGGGATTCAATATTTTTAACCCTACCAAAATCAAATCTGGTGATTATTTTCCGATGATTGTTTTGACTGATTTGAAAATCTTCAATAAATCGGTAAAAATAGGGAATCGCAAAAATGACGTTTTAACAAAAAGCATTTCGGAAACCGAAAAAATTAGCCTGAAGTACGAACAAAATTCAATTACATTAGACTTCGCTTCGCTGGATTATGCCAACAACCTCGGAATTCAATACTCATATTATCTGAAAGGTTTTGATAAAGACTGGAATGAACCGTCAGTCAACCGCTCGGCAACTTATACCAACCTTGACCCGGGTGAATATTCCTTTCAGGTAAAAACAATATCAATAGATAAAAAAGAGAGCAATTCAGGACCAATATTGAATATAACTGTGCTTCCGCCAAACTGGAAAAGCTGGTGGTTCAGAAGTCTGATTTTCCTTATTATTGCAATAATTTTTTACTTTTCGATAACATTCCTTCTTAACAAAGAAAAATTAAAGGCCGAGCTGAGCCTTGAAAGGCTCAATGCCAAAAAACTACATGAACTCGACATGATGAAGTTGCGTTTTTACACAAATATTTCACACGAAATACGAACTCCGCTGACTTTAATACTTGGGCCGCTTGAAAAAATGCAAACCAATTCAATTCCCGAAGCTGAAATTAAAGGACATGTTGATGTGATGTACCGGAATGCAACTCAATTGCATCAGTTAATTAATCAGTTACTCGATTTTAGAAAGTTGGAAACCGGTAATTTGAAACTTGATCTGGCGTGTGGTGATATGGTTACTTTTTTGGAGGAAATTGTAGAGTCGTTTAATAAATATGCCGAAGGGAAAGAGGTAAAATTAAAGTTTAATTCGCTCGAAAAAGAAATCATCACCAATTTTGATGCCGACAAGCTCGGTAAAATAATGAATAATCTGCTGTCGAATGCCTTAAAATTCACAGCCAAAGGCGGTAAAATATCTGTTAACATTTCCATCGTTTTTGATTCTGATGAGTTTGAACAAATAGTTGATTCAACTGAAAAGCGAATGATAGAAATTAATGTGAAAGATTCCGGCATCGGAATTGCCGAACAGAATCTTGATAAAATATTTAACCGTTTTTTTCAGATTGATGATGGAATAAAACATACAGGAACCGGAATTGGGCTTGCTCTGACTAAAGAATTAGTAAAATTGCACAATGGAAATATTTCGGTGAAAAGTACGTTGGGTAAAGGTTCTAAATTTACAATTCATCTTCCTTATGAACATGCTTTCAACTCTATACAAGCTGATAGCCCTTATATCAGAAATGAATCTATTGGTATTCATCCTATCGAAGACCCCGACAATTATACTATTATCTCGGGTCGTAAAATAATATTATTGGTTGATGATAATTCAGATGTAAGGTATTTTATCAAAACCCATTTCAACCCCAATTTTCAGGTTTTAGAAGGTGAAAATGGTTTGGAAGGTTGGAATATAGCGCTAAAGACAATCCCTGATATTATTATTTGTGACGTGTTGATGCCCGATATGGACGGATTCGAATTTTGCCGGAAAATTCGTAAAGACGAGCGAACATCACATATTCCTATCATTTTAGTAACAGCTCTGGCCTCGCGTGAGCACGAAATTGAAGGCCTCAGTCATGGTGCCGATGATTATATTACAAAGCCATTCGACCTTGTGATTCTACAGACAAAAGTCGAAAACATTCTGTCAGTCAGGCAGTCCTTACGGAAAAGATATGCTAATGAGCTTTTATTACAGCCAAGAAACATCATTCTTAGTTCACCGGATGAACGGTTTCTCCAAAAAGCCATTGAAGTGGTGGAAAAATATATTTCGGATTCCGACCTTGATATCGAACGGTTTGCAACTGAAATTGGTGTCAGTCGTATGCAGTTGTACCGCAAACTCGATGCACTAACCGAAATGACTGTTAAAGAGTTTGTCAGGAATATACGTCTGAAACGAGCCGCTCAGTTATTAGTTCAGAAAAAACTGAATATTTCTGAGGTGGCCTACGCCGTGGGCTTCAAAGATTTGTCGCATTTCCGTAAATGCTTTAAGCAGGAGTTTGGAATGA
>CAILKW010000483.1 GCA_903834845.1 uncultured Bacteroidia bacterium
AAAGGGTAAGCATGCGGCCTGGTCCATATTGTTTAATAATTATTTGCCTCGTACCTTTGTTTATAATATTCAAAAATGATTGCGCGAATAACATCATAATATGTTGGTTCGATTATGGACATTAAGCATAGTTGCCTGTCTGAATATTCGATATAAAACTTTAGGGAGTACTTACCAAAGAAACCGGAGTTGAAAAGTGATATACTTGTCAGTTTGCCACCTATTCTCAAAAACCAAAAAACCTTTGCTCCGGATCTTTATATTCCTTTTTACCAACACATTATTTGCAATATTCTGCGCGCAAATATTTTTTCAAAAGTCCGTCTTTATTCATAAAAAATATTGTATTTCAGTTTTTTATTCTTTCCTTTGTTACTGTAGGAATAAATTTTGAAACAACAAAAAAATTTGCAGCATGATGGAGAGTGTGAAGAAAAGACCGAGGTTCACAGATGATTCGGGAGAAATAAACGACGATAAAACTGCATATATTCACCCAATTTGGCATATATGGTGCCGGTTTAGTGCACATATATAATAGTTCCCAATGGTATCAAAACTTTGAAAGCAGCAAAAGACATCTATTGCTTTGTTACAAATAAATTGTACTTTTGACTTATGAAAACACTTGGTGAAATAGAACTTACATTAGGGAAACATAAACAGCATCTGTTTTCCAAATACCCGATTAAATCATTAGCAATTTTCGGTTCGTATGCCAGAAGAGAGCAGAAAGAAGAGAGTGACCTTGATTTATTAGTTGAATTTAACGATAAGATAGGCTTGCGTTTTATAGACTTGGCCGAAGAACTTGAAAAATTAATTGGATTTAAAGTCGATTTGGTTTCACGAAAAGGAATTAAAGATAAATATTACCAAAGAATTCAAACAGATTTAACTTATGTCTAAGCGGGATCTAATATTACTTCTTGAAGATATGCTTGAATCAGCATTGAAAATTAAGCGATACACGACAAATATGGACTTTGATTCATTTTTGAACGACGATAAAACAATTGATGCAGTTGTTAGGAATTTTGAAATTATTGGTGAAGCAGCCAACAAAATAGACCCTGATTTTAGGACAATGAATTCAGAAATTGAATGGAACAGAATCAGGGGTTTAAGAAACAGAATTGTGCATGACTATTTCGGAATAGACTATGAAATTGTTTGGACAATAATCGAAAATGACTTGGAAAATCTTATTGAACAAATTGAATCTGTAAAGTAAGGATACGGCGTAGTACATATTGTTTACTAATCAATTACCCTCTACTGTTGTTGTAAATATTCAAAGATGAGAGAGCGAATAACATTGTCAAAAACCGATGTGATTATGGACAATCGGCATAGTTGCCTGTCTGAATATTCGATATAAAACTTTAGGGAGTACTTACCAAAAAAACCGGAGTTGAAAAGTGATATACCTGTCAGTTTGCCACCTATTCTTAAAAAACAAAAAACTTTTCCTCCAGATTTTTAAATTCATTTTTACCAACACATTATCTGCAATATTCTGCGCGCAAATATTTTTTCAAAAGTCAGTCTTTGTTCATAAAAATATTGTATTTAAGTATTTTATTCTTTCCTTTGTTCCTGTAGGAATAAATTTTGAAACAACATTAAAAATTTGCAGCATGATGGAGAGTTTACAGAAAAGATCGAGGTTCAAGGATGATTCGGGAGAAATAAACGACGATAAAACTGCATATATACACCCAATTTGGCATGTATTGTGCAGGTTTAGTGCATATATATGGTAGTTAGCGGCAATAATGATTGTACAACTATGAAGAAAAAAGATGACCAAAATGACTTCTATTGCAGAGCTTGCGGTGGAACAGGACAGGTTGTAGATGACTTGGACAAAAGTAAAGTGAGAAGATGTCCGAGATGTAGGGCAACATTCAGAATAAACGACTTTGAAGTCATCGTTGAGGGACAAAAGGCAGAAGAAGTAAAGACGGTAACTTCTCATCTAATTCAACAAGCGACTGAAAATGTAAATTATAATGACCAATTGATAAATCAGACATCTGACTTTTATAAACCAGAGGACAAATGGGATGTTTTTATTTCGCATGCTTCCGAGGACAAGGAGAATTTTGTAAAAGAGTTAGCAGACATCTTAAACTATCACGGCGTAAAAGTTTGGTATGATGAATTCACTCTCAAAGTAGGTATGAGCTTGGTTAATTCCATTGATGCAGGACTTAAAAAATCAAAGTTTGGAGTTGTAGTTTTAAGTAAGCATTTCATTAGTAAAAAATGGACTGACTATGAAAAGCGTTCTTTGGTCACAAGAGAACTCAATGGCAAACAACTAATCCTCCCTATTTGGCATAACATCTCGAAAGATGAAGTTCTTGAGTTTTCTGCATTTCTTGCTGACAAAGTTGCTTTAAATACTTCGCAAGATAATACTCAAACAATAGTTTTAAAATTGTTGGAAGTTATAAGACCTGATATCTACGACAATTATCATAGACATTTAAAGTATCTTGAAATGATACGAAACGCAAAGCCCATTAGTAAAAATGTAAAAGACCTAAAGATTTCAGAAATAAGACACAAAGAATTACCAAAGTATCAGCTCAATAGAATAAAAAATATTCACCATGCCATTGGGAAATATTTTGACACAACTTTAGAAAAATCCATTGAAGATTATAAAAGAGATTTAAGACCAGAGAGAGAAATCAAAACATGGGAAATTATGGTTTCGACATTTTCTGATTTTACCGAAAAATTTTCAATTGCTGATGAGATCATTAGAAAAGACATTGCAACAACTCTTTTACTATTTTCAATTGGACAATTACCAAAGAAAACACACTTAACAAATGAGGGAATACAAGAGCTTTACAAAATTTGGCAAGACAACTTTCACATTTCTGAATGAATAGAAATTTAACATGACGACATATGAATTACTGCCGCTAACAAAAACTATATGTCAATTGCCGTTTCCGTGCTGACAACAAGCCGTGTAGCCCGCAACAGCGGCGGTGCGCCTCGACAGGAAAGCAACCCGCAGTCGGCAACTGCATATAGTTCCGTCCGTTA
>CAILKW010000484.1 GCA_903834845.1 uncultured Bacteroidia bacterium
ATTGTTATACCGGGATGCCTATTTGAAAGTCATCTTAGCAGAATCTGACAATTATAACGGAGTTTACAAAATAGTCAATGATAACTTGTGGCCAACTTGCAAGCTCGAAGACTTTTATATGTTTAAAGCTGAAAATCAATATCATATCATTTGCGAAGATAATGTTGGCGGAATAAGCGGACATGAACGTTGGGGTGTTCATCTGTATTCGGATGATGGGATAAAAGATTGGAAGCCTTATAGTCCTGTTGTGGTTTATAACCATGATATCGAATTTACCGACAATACCGTTCTTAAATGTACAAGAAGAGAGCGTCCGCAACTCTTTATTGAAAAAGGAATGATTACTTACTTGATTACTGCTGTTTATGACGGTAAGAATACCTGGAGTCAGTCGGTGAAACTCAAACACCCAATAAAACTCAACTGAGATGAGTACCGGAAAATCCTATATGGCTTATGGGTATTTTTTTTCTGTTGTCTTTTGGTCGATCATCTTTATGGTGACCGCATCTCCGCATCTGTTTGCTGCCAATTACTATATTTCAGCCGCAGGCAACGATGCCAATAGTGGACTGTCACCTGTTGCAGCATGGCAGACCATTTCAAACGTGAATGCTCATTTCAGCTCATTTGTACCGGGTGACTCCGTTCTTTTTAAACGAGGGGACAGCTTTTATGGCACGTTGACCATTAACCGGTCAGGTACAAACGGAAAGCCAATAACGATCAGCGCTTATGGAACAGGAGCAAAACCGGTTATTACCGGATTTACAACTATTTCTGGCTGGACCAATGAAGGTGGAGGTATTTATTCAAAAGTGATCACTTCACAAGCGTTGACAAACTTGGTAACTATTGATGGAAAACAGGTTGGCATGGGACGTTATCCTGATACCGGGTTTCTTACCTACGAATCCTTCTCTGCCAATACTTCCATCACCGACACTGAATTGGGCAATACTCCAATCTGGACAGGTGCAGACCTCGCCATCCGGAAAAATGACTGGACCCTCGACAGGGGAACTATTACCAATCACACAGGCACTACTTTAAACTATAACTGCGCTAATACAGGCTCAACACAAACTCCTGCAAGCGGTGGTTTTGGTTATTTTATACTGAACGACTTGAAGACCTTGACCACTTATGGCGAATGGTACCACAATCCCGGCAATGGGAAATTCTACATGTATTTTGGCGCAGTTGACCCACTCTCCAAAGTAGTGCAGGTGGCTACAATAAATGACTTGATCTTTAGCACAGGTGGCTATGACTATATTACGCTGGACAATCTCAATTTGACCGGATCCATCAACAATGCAGTATTTTTTAAAAGAGTAATTTCAACTGACATTAATGATTATTGTAAGATCCAGAATTGCGATATCTCGTTCTGTGGTAAAAATGGAATTGAACTTGGCCAAGGAGCCAGCTTTATTGTCGAGGGTACAACCATAAATAATTGTAACTCTTATGGAATATACAGTTATTACGCTTCTTTATTTACAATTGCCAATAACGCAATATCAAATATAGCTGTAATTCCGGGGCAATCAATTTATAGTCAGGGAAATGGTGGTTTGTATTTTTCATGTAACAATGGGGTTATCAACTATAACAAGATTAAAAACACCGGATACAATGGCATCTTTATCCGACCAGGCACCTTAGGCACATCTATTAATATATCGTATAATTATATCGATTCTGTCTGTCTGGTGCTGAATGATGGTGGTGCAATTTATACAGGAAGCGATTGGATCGGCATTCGTACGATAGATCATAATATTATCACCAATGCAATTGGCAATGGTTCCGGGGCAATAAGGCAAACTTCACTCTCTGAAGGAATCTATTTGGATGAGTATGCGTCACATCTTGTGGTTACGAATAATACTGTTGCGAATAGTGGCAATTCCGGAATTAAGTTACACAAAGCCCATGATAATACGATAACTGATAATACTACCTTCAATTGCCAAAGAGGGATAGATTATTTAAACTCCAGCGGTTCCAATATCCGGAATATTTCCCTCAGACGAAATGCCTTCTTTGCCAAATCAGCAAAGCAATATGCCTCCGTATTTAGCTCTGTAGCAGATGATATCGCACTGTTTGGAACGGCAGACAGCAATTATTATGCGAGACCATTGGATGACAATCTTACCTTTTCGGTTACTCAGCCATTAACCGGTTGGCAACAAAAAACTTTGGCTACCTGGCAAACCTTTACCAATCAGGATGTTCATTCCAGGAAATCACCCGTAGCAGTTACGGATGTTAGCGACATCAGGTTTGAATTCAACGCCACCAAAGCGGTTAAAACAATCCCATTAGATTCAAAATATATCTGTTTAGATGGCAAAATAGTTGAGGGTTCAATTACTTTGCAGCCATATTGTTCTGTTATAATAATGAAATACAGCATTCCATCGGCAATAAGTTCATTTACAAATACGAATCAAAAGTTTGTTAAGGTATTCCCGAATCCGGTGAACAATGAATTAATGATTGAATTGAAGGATAACAACGGCAAAACAGGTTTTGAAATGGTAAATTCATCGGGCCGGAGTATTCTCAAAGGTTCATTTATTGAAAAAACGGTTGTAAACGTTTCAAACTTTTCATCTGGGATTTACTTCCTGAAAATAGAACAGGGTCGATCTTTTGAGGTTAAGAAAATTATAAAAATCTAAATTAATCTTGACCAATAATGAGAAATCTATAACCGCAATGTTGCTTATTTTTTATTCCACCGGTTTATTTGCCGAAAAGTTTGTCTCCGAAATAAAGACCTTTAATTCAATACAGTATCTAAAGAAAAAGCATGAAAAACTATCAACCTATGGATATAAAGAATATTTACTATTGGTCTAATTATCATAGTCATTGTCAGTTTTGCGATGGACATGGTTCGATGGAAGAATTTGTTGCTTCCGCAATTGCGAAAGGTGTGAAAAAATTTGGGTTTTCATCTCATGCTCCACTTTCATTTAACCCATCATGGACAATGAAAGTTGACAAATTTGCTGATTATGTAATTGAATTTGAGCGATTAAAACTTAAATATAAAGATGAAATTGAACTGTTTTTGGGATTGGAAGTTGACTATATTCATGATTGCTCCGATGTACAAAATGACTTTTTTAAAGACAAGAAATTCGATTATTTAATAGGATCTATTCATTTTATGGATAGAATGTCAAATGGTCATTATTGGGGAATAGATGCCGAAATAAGTGCTTTTGATAGTGGTTTGAAAGATCTCTTTGATGGCGATATTAAGTTAGCTGTTGAGCGGTTTTTTGAAATTTCTGCTTCGATGATTAATAAAGGTGGCTTCGATATAGTAGGTCATTTAGATAAAATTGCCATAAACGCAGGGTTTTATAAAGAGTTTAGCACTAAAATGAATTGGTATGAAACACTTGTTGCTGAAACATTACAATTGATAAAGGCCAAAAATTTATTACTGGAAATTAATACCAGATCATTGTCGAAACATGGCGTTTCTTTTCCTAATCAACAATTTTATAGTCTAATAAATGATCTTCAGATACCTGTTGTAGTCAATTCTGATTGTCATGAACTAACAAACATAAAGGATGGATTTGAAGTCACTTTTGAAGCTTTAAAAAAAGCTGGATTCAAAACCATGCATCAGCTCAATAATTCGGAATGGCAAGCCGTTGAATTCGACGAAAAAGGATTGAGGGGTTAGAAAAATTAAAAATTAAAAATTAAAAATTAAAAATTAAAAATTAAAAATATTGGAACAGGCACCTATTCCAATAAATCGTTTAGGTTTTCGTTTAAATATATATTTTCAAACACATTTTTCAACCAATAAATTAAAAATTTATGTACACAACAACAATTCCAAAACAAGAATTTTCAGACCGTATTGCAAAGTTTCAATCGAACATCAAAGCAGCAGGGCTTGATGCCTGCCTTGTTCATGCCAATGAATCAGACATGGCTAATGTGCGATATCTAAGCGAATATTGGCCAACATTCGAAGCATCCGCCGTATTTGTACCTGTTGAAGGCGAAGCTGTTCTTTTGGTGGGTCCCGAGAGTGAGATCTATGCCGCTCATCGCAGTGTATTTAAGAATATTGAGAAAATGATCGAATACCGCGAATCTGCAGAACCGGAATGTCCTGGTATGGTCTTCAAAAGTTTTCAGGATATCGTGACCCAATACACCCCTCAGGGCAGCATTAAAAAATTGGGACTTGTTGGGTGGGCGGTTACTCCGCTACCGGTTTATATGTCGTTGAAAGAGCAATTGCCTGAAGTTGAAATTGTCAAAGCCGATGCCACTTTGCTTCCGCTACGTTTTGTCAAGAGCGAAAACGAACTCGACTGTATGCGCAAGGCTTATGCCATTGCAGAACTGGCGGTTGAAGCAATATTAAACGAGATCGTCCCCGGGATGACAGAACTTCAGGTCATTGGAATAGCCCAGCGAGAGATTTACAAACATGGCGGAGAATATGAAGGACACTCGTTGTACTGTTTCTGTGGAGCCTCTACCAACAATGCCATATCGCGGCCTACCCATAACAAGATTGTTGTCAACGAGGTCATCCAGCTTAATATCGGGGCGCGTGTCAGCGGATATTCCTCAAGTGTTGGTTTGCCAATCTCCATCGGTCCGTTGTCGGAATGGAAAAAAGAGCTCATTAATTTTGGTCTGGAAGCTCATCTCAAGACTATTGACATGATGAGTGCCGGTAAACCTGCCGGAGAAGTAGTAAAAGATTATGAAGCATGGGTTAAAGAACGTGGTTACGAAAAATACATGCTTTATGGTCCATGCCATTCGATTGGAATGATGGAAGTGGAGCAACCATGGATGGAATCAACATCAAATTATGATTTAGAAAAAAATATGACCTTCCAGGTTGATACTTTTTTCTACGACAAAGACTTTGGCTTCCGCTGGGAAAATGGAGTGATTTTAAAGGATGGCGGAGTAGAAATGCTTTCATCGAAATTTATGAAGATCATAGAAATCTAAAGACCTGTAGGTTGGTCGCAAAAGTTGGTGGCCTGATTGATTAAAACAATTTTAAAAAATAGAATTATGCGTTACGAAATGATGTTTCCGGATCAGATCCGGGAGGCTATAGATAAAAATACACCTGTTGCATTGGCCCTTGGCGTTTTAGAATATCATGGTGAACACCTAAACACGGGTGTTGATACCCTGGTAGTTCAGGGGGCTCTGGAAATGCTTGAAAAAGAAATAGATTTAGTAGTACTTCCACCATTTTATTATGGTGCTGGGTCTTATGCAGTTGCGGGTCCTGAACGGAAAGGGGGCATGCATATTGATGCCGATACATTAAACAAGTTTGCACGCCAGTTATTTTATAACCTCCTGCGTATCGGTTTCCGCAATATATATGTGTTTTTTCATCACCAGAGTGAAAATTTTGTAAGTGGTATGCCTACTGACCTTGCCTTCAGGCTGGCAGCTAAGCAGGAAATATTTGCTTTCATTGAAAGAGAAAAAGGCGATGGCTGGTGGGGAGAAGATACAGCATCTGCCAATTATTATGAAGAACACGATGCAGGTTCCGATCCATTCAGTTGGATACGGGTAGAACCTTTTATGAGCGGCGAAGCTCAGAAGCAGTGGCCGATAGACCATGCCGGGGAACAGGAAACATCTTTAATGCTGGCATTCGCACCAGAAGGTGTGGATATGAAACGCTTTGACGGAAAGCAATGGTATGCACAATCTGCTGTTAAGGCCAATATGGATTATGCAAATAAAGCAAAAACATTTATTTTGGAAGATTTGAAAAAACGAATGGGCAAATAAGAGCAAGATGACCGGAAACCAATTAATAGATATGATGCTTCATTCGCACCGCAGGGTACACGTTATCGGTACCCAGGAAAACGGTGTTATTGCAGCATTGGATCTGGAAGGAAGACTATTCACCGTGGTTAATGGAAGGGTGCTGAACAGAGTTGTTGAATCTGCCATTTTGAATCGCAGCAACAGGAATGCCTATCAGAATCCGGGAGGGGATGCCTTATGGCCAGCCCCGGAGGGAAGCTGTTTTGGATATGAATATGGACCAGGTCAATGGAGGGTGCCACCTTCAATTACCGGAGCTGTGTGGGAAGTTGTGCAGCAGTCTGCAAACAAGACGATCATTCGTGCAGAAATAGATCTGGTAAACAACCGCCAATTGGGTATTCCGAGCGAATTTGAGCGGCACATCGAGATTGAACGGACTGGGAATTCACTGATCCAGCACGTCACGGAGATCATCAGGTATATTGGTGTCAGGACTTTGGTGAAAGATGAATTTCGTCTGGCCCCATGGTCGTTGTGCCAGTTCGATTCCAGTCAGGGGTGCAAAGTCATTATGCCGCCATCCCCGGAAGGAGACATCTGCGATATGTATGATTCAAGCCTTTCGCAACGCGGAATCTCAGGTGAAAATTATGAGGTGATCCCTCAGACAGATTTTCGCTTTCAACTGGGATTGGGGGAAAACGTACCCTGGATAGAATTTGTCAGCGGTGAGGATTTTCGTGTAAAACGGAGTGCCGGATCTTTACCTGCCGGACAAAACTACATTGATATTGCCGATACCGATCCTGCAAAGTTTCCCTCTGAGTTTGGCGTAAAACTCAGTATTTACTGTGATCCATCCGGTTTTATGGAAATTGAGGCTTGCGGAGGTTGTGCCGATCTGCTCATTCCGGGGACCGAACTAAGTGTTAAGATAACTACGGAGTATGTAGTTGGATAAATGTACATTCAAAAAAACAGAAATGCTTTTTATTATACTTTCTTACCATGACTAACAACAAAAAGACTTTAATCGTTCCAATGGTGCTCATCGGATCCATGTTTGCCGTACTTGGCTTTGCCCTTGGAATAAATGCATTCTTTGTTCCGTTTGTAAAAGAGGCATTTCATATTTCCATCACGATGTCCTATCTGGTGATGACTGCGACTTTCTTGTCCTTTGTGGTTTTTGGGCTTCCCTCCGGGGCAATCATTAAGAAGTTTGGCTACAAGGGAGGGATGATTATTGCTTTTTTAATTATGGCCATGGGTTTTTATTTAATTGCGCCTGCCGCCAAACTTGTGAGTTTTCCATTGCTGTTGGTGGCCTTGTTTATCAGCGGGATGGGGCAGACACTGCTTACCGGAGCAGTGAATACATACGTGGCGATTTTAGGTCCGGCGGAAAGTGCGGCAAGCCGGATCGCAATAATGGGTATTTGCAGCAAGACCTTTTATGCGGTAGCCTCCCTGATACTTGCTGTATTCATGGATCTGGCCAATGTGCGGATTGAGGATACAATTCTTCCTTTTTACATCATATCCGGGGTACTGGTAGTGATGGGATTCCTCTATTATTTTGCCCCTCTTCCCGAGGTTTTGGCCATTGGAGAAGAGGATGATGACTCCACAGCCTCATCTTATGCTGCTTCAAAAACGAGCATCTTTCAATTTCCTCATCTTTTGCTGGGTGTCTTTGCCATATTTTTCGACATCGGTGTCGAATACATCGCATTGGGTTCCATTACTGACTATGCTACCATATTGAATCTGCCATCACCTGAGAGCTATGTTTGGTTTGTGTCGGCGGCCATGGTGGTAGGTTATCTTTTCGGGGCAATGTTCATCCCAAAATTTGTTAGCCAGGGGAGGGCACTTTTAATTTCCACCCTCTCAGGTATGCTGGTAACAATCCTGATCGTTTTTCTTCCTGTTGGTATTTCCATCTACCTGGTGGCTCTTCTTGGTCTGGCCAATGCATTGATGTGGCCTGCTATTTGGCCTCTGGCCATTGCTGACCTGGGTAAATTCACCAAAATGGGATCTTCGTTCCTTGTTATGGGAATCATCGGCGGTGCTTTCCTTCCTCTGTTGTTCGGCTATGTGGCAGATGTGGTCTCACATCAGGTAGCTTACCTGGTCTGTCTTCCTGCATACCTCTACATCATGTATTTCGCTTTTGCAGGAAGCAAAATCAGGACTAAACCTAACATTGATAATTAACTAAGATGACTGTCCGGATCCGTATCCCCGAATGGAGTAAAAAAACAACTCTGAAGGTGAACGGTGAGATGGTTCAGGATGTAAAGTCCGGTTCCTATGCCACCATTCAACGACAGCGGAAATCAGGTGATGCGATCACGCTGTCGCTGGATTTGCGCAGCCGACTCCTAAGAACAGGTAAACAACCGGAGAACATGGCTATTCTGCGTGGTCCGATCGTTCTGTCCAGGGATAGCCGGATGTCCGATCTGGTGCCGGATGCCTGGATCAAACTTGGGTTAAACAAAGAAGGATACGTTGACATCTCTCTCACTGCCAGGGAACAGGGAGCCTACTGGATGCAGTTTGCCCTCACCGGAAGGGCAGAAATGTGTCGCGAGGAAAGTGATGCACCACGGCAAATTATTTTTTGCGACTATTCCTCCGCAGGAAATACCTATGACGAACATTCCAGATTTCGAAGCTGGTATCCGCAAATGTTGGATCCTACAAACATGATAAAATGAATAATACAAAGAAGTTGGTTATTGTTCTTGGCCTTGGAATAGTTGCTTTTGCCATACTCTGGATAGCTGCAAAGATGATCACGGACCGGTCCTATACAAAGCAGTTGCCAGCCCTGCCTGATTTTACAAATGTGACTTCACACTTAAGGGAACAAATTACCACCGCCGACCGGAATGCAAGGCGGAAGCCCAACGGTGTTCAATTGGGTGAATTGGGAATGGTCTACAACGCCAGTGCCTATTATGATCAAGCTATTCAATGTTACCAGCTTGCTGCTAAAAGGGAACCAGAACAGAGGATCTGGAATTATTACACAGGCTATATAAAAATGGAACTTGGTGAATGTCAGGATGCGATTCCCTTTTTTGACAAAGTGATTCAAACTAATCCAAAAGCATTTATGGCTTTGTATTACAAGGGTGTTGCCTGGCAATCGATCAATGCAATGGACTCTGCAGAGAAGATACTCAGCAATGTGGCAACCATGAATAACCGGAACTTTCAAATAAAAAAGAGTTCAAGAAACTCCTTTTTCCCAATTCCAATCTATGCCAAATTTCATCTGGCCAATCTCTACCAAAATACAAACAGGCATGAAATGGCAGAAAAACAATTGAAGGAAATCATAGCCATCCAGCTGAATTTTGGTCCGGCTTACCGTCAGTTAGGTGGTTTGTATGCCACAAAGGGAGATTCTGTTTGGAGCAAATTTTATTCAGCCCGTGCGAGTGATCTCGTCCCCTACGCTGCTCCGGCAGATACACTGATAGATAAGCTGACTAAAATATCCAGATCGGAGGAGATCCTGATGAAACAGATTGACCTCGCCATCCGGAGTACCAATTCACAATGGGCCGATGATCTGCTGGTTGGTGGACTAAAGTACTTTTCTGACAACAAATATTTTGTATCAAAAGCTATCAAACAATTTCTGAATACCGGAATGTATGAAAACGCCCTGGGACTGGTCGACCGGCACATACGGTTTTTTGCCGACGATTACAATGAAATGATCACCCTGGGATCACAATTTGCAGATGCTGGTTTAATACCACAAGCCAAACGCTACGTCATTAAGGCTCAAAGCATTACCAATCAAAAGGCAGATAATCTTTCAGCATTGGCCTTGATGATGTTTGAAAAACTGCGAATGACAGAGGAGTCCTTAAGCTTGATGAATGAACTGCTGGAGAAGAATCCCGATGACTTACCTGTCCTGATTAATGCTGCCTACCTCTTTCACGAAACCAACGATCAACAAAAATCGTCGCAGTTAATGGCAAAACTGAATCAAAAAGCAGCTGCACACCCAAAAGTGATAGCCCTTCGTGGCATCATCGCGGAACAGAACGGCAAGTTGGCAGAAGCTATATTGCTATTTGAGCAATCATTTAAAACTGATCCCAGAGACCGATATATCATCGATCATCTTGGCATGATTTACCTCAGGGATAAGATGTGGTCCAAAGCCATTGATCACTACAGGAAGGCACTGGCTATCTATCCAAATAATGCAACGATTCAGGAAAACCTTGGAGGATTGTTGGTTGCCTGCCCTGAAGCCTCCCTCCGAAACGTAAAAGAAGGTGTCGAATATTCTGAAAGAGCCTTCATCAATTACGAATATACTGTATCCATCAGGATCTCCGCAGGAAGAACGGTATCCATCGGTTACGACCAGTTGGGAGAACGGAGCAAAGCCGTCTATTTTATCACGAATACCCTCGAATTCGCCAGAAAAGTCCATGTATCAAAGGATTACCTGAAAAACCTGGAAGATCTGGCAAAAGAATTTTCAGTACCAAAATAAAAACTAAGATGAACAGAGAAACGGATTCAAAAGAATTCAGCCGGAGAAATTTTCTTAAAAATGGCGTTTTACTGGCTGGAAGTATGGTTGTTGTGGCACCCTTAACTGTAAATAGTGCTCAGACCCCGGAGGTCAGGGGAGCCGATGAAACCATGAAAATTGTTAAGTCAGGAGAAAATTACATCCTGGAGTCCCCATTCTTTGAATTTTGCCTGGATACCAGGGATGGCTTAAGGGCAGTATGGTGGAAGAATAAACTGACAGGCCGCAAACTGAATATGGGAAACGGCAATGAGGTGGAGTTTACTATTGGCCTTCCCGGAAGCCGGATCATCCAGCCAAAAACAAAACTGTCCGGATATCCAAAGATTGGTTCTCAACCACTGAACGAATCGGTATTTGAACTCGTGGCTGAGGAGGTGAATGCCAGAATTCTTGTGACCTATAGCTGGAATGGGACAGAACCAATACTTACCAAATCCGTCACCTTGATCAATGAGGGCACAACCACCTGGAACCGGCTGATGGATCTCTATCTTGGAAGCTATTCAACAGATGCAGCTTCTTATAAAGATCCTGACTGGCCGGTATTGATAACCAAAACCCCATGGGGAAATGCGGATCTGGCAGATTGGAACGAACCTGCCGGAACCTTGCGGGGATACCCTTCTTATCCTGAAAATCAATTCTTTGTTGGTCTTGCCCACCCATCAGGATATTCGTTGTTAAATGGACAAAAACTGGAAATTCACCACCATCCAGGTATGCAAATCGAACCTGGAAACGAATTCAACTCTGTACAGGCAGTTTATGGGGTAGCCGAAAAAGACCAGGCAAGAGCAGCCTTCAAAAAACATATTCATTCCCGTATGCGACGGGTCTTGCGTGGGCATGATCGTCCTTATGCGATCATAGATACATGTGGGGCACAGGACAATACCGGTGAAAAATTCGACAATGTTTCTGAAGCTTGGTGCCTGAAGCATATTTCAAATCTGGAACAATCGCAAAAAGATGCAGGATTGCATTTTGACAATTATGTGATTGAATTTTGGCACGATCCCAGCGGTACCATCCGGGAATGTGATCCAAAACGATTCCCAAACAATTTTGATAAAGTAGCCCCGGCCCTGAATAGTATTGGCACAAATCTGGGAATTTGGCTCAGTAGTGGTTACCAGTCGTCCAAAACGACCCTGGATACCTGGACCATTGGCGCCAATCCTGCTTTAATTGAATGCAGTACCACCGGAGATGGCAAAGGGGTGATTTGCAGAAGCACTCCACCTGCCAACCAAATGTACATCGATGGCTTAATCTATCAAATCCGCAAAAACCATATCCGTCAGATTAAACTGGATACGGCCGGAGAAAACGCCCACGACATAACTCCGCTGTGCAACAATCCAAAACATAAACATTTACCGGGTGTTTTGTATTCGATCGAGGCCAATCAAAATGCGCAGATTGAATTGTTAACTGCCCTGGACAGGGAATGTCCCGAGGTTTTTTTCACCCTCTACTGGGGACATCTTTCACCCTGGTGGTTACTCTACGCCGATACAATTTATGACATAGGTTTCAGGATGGAGATGGCAAGCCTGGCATTGCCTTCGGCCTTGTTTGGACGTTCCAGCAATGTCAGAAGGCTGGATCAGGGAAAATATATGGCCGCAAAAGATTATCCGGATCTCGCATGGGATTCACTTGGGATCAGTTTGAGTGACTGGCGATGGAACAACCGTCTGGGACCAGACAAATGGCAGGAAGGTGTTCTGATGGATATCTGCCGTGGGTCAATGCTGTTGCACATCTGGAGCGATAACGATGGAATTCCGGTAAAAGAGAGAGCTCAGATGGCTGAATTTATTAATTTGCTCAAGGCCTTGCCGGATTGTTTCAGCCATCCGGTTGCCATTGGTAATCCATTTAAGGATGATTGGTGGGGCTATTGCTGCACCAATGGCAAAAGAGCCATGATCGCGATAGATAACGGAAGTTGGGAAGATCAATTGGTTACACTTGAACTTAACGCTGTCTGGAACTTACCGGATGCGGTGGAATGGGATATTTATTGCTGGTATCCCGGACATACCAAATTTAAACCGGTCTCCGGTAGTTCATTCGGGGCAAAAGCAAAAATTGCCATTCGCCCGTTTACTGCTCTGATGCTGGAAATTGTCCCCAAAGGTCATAAACCTTCCCTAAAAAAGAGGAATTGGAAAGAAGAAGCGATACCCGTTCAATTTTCTGAAAATGCCCGTAAAGTTGAAATTACCACAGTCAAAAACAAGACCGAAAAAGGGTCAGGATTCACCGTAACCGGGAAAGTACCACTCATCAAAGGACAAGGGTGGCTGGCTATCACAACAGATTTCGTTAAAGCAGGGAAACCATTTCAATCCTTAAGCAACAAACCCACCTCTATGAACGGGATCCTGGCAGGAAAAACTGCGGAATTTGAACCAGCCCTGAATAATCCGTTGTTTCCTGCACCATGGCAAACATACCGGTTAAGGGTGAATGAAGATTCCTCCGGGAAAGAATTCCAGCTTACCTGTGAGACAGAAATTCCGAAGGAGGTCGAAATAATCTTCAATGCGCGTTTTGTTCCAATAAATTACACCAATTAAAACAATTAACTATTATGGATATTGATGTTTCAAGTATCAAAGAAAGACTAATCAGTATTGATGTGCTGCGTGGTTTTGCCATGTTTTTAATACTGGCCATTGATATTGGCGGGGCACCCGTTTTTCCAACATTTACTAAGTTGTGGGGTGAAAATTTTGCCAATGCTGCTTCTAACCAATTTAGTTATAGCTTTTCTGAGGGATTGCGGTTATGTTATATTGCAATGCCAATGTTCCTTTTTGTTGTAGGACTTGCAATACCTTTTTCGATGAATAAAAGGCTTTTGCAGCAAAACAAAAAAGGAATATACCTGCAAATTGTTAAGCGGGCATTCATCTTGTTTTTCCTGGGATTGGTTGCTGGGGGGCATTTATTGCATCTCGAGTTCACAAACATGCCAGTTTATAATAATGTACTGGAATACATAGGTATAGGTTATCTCGTCTGTGCAATATTGGTGTTGAATACCACTCTATCTGTACAGTTGATTCTGACCGCAACATTACTTTTAGGTTATTGGGCAATTTTCTTAATTATACCGGTTCCGGGATGGCAGGGTGAAATTTTCTCAGGTCAAATGAACCTCGCAATTTATGTAGATAATATTGTATTAGGCCCGTTTCACAAGCCTGGCTCATGGCAGGTTTTGGCCACTTTAAGTTTTATTTCAAATATGCTCATCGGGGTTCTTATTGGCCATCTAATTTCAAGCAGCCGGAGCAAGGAAAATAAAACAAAACTACTATTCATTTTTGGTATTGCACTGTTATTGGCAGGTTACCTCTTTGGTCAGTTTTTCCCGGTTATCAGAAGCTTATGGACCAGTTCCTACGTGCTTTTAACCTGCGGAACCTCGACTTTGTTGTTGGCCATCTTTTATCTGATTATCGATGTATGGGGTCATTCTAAATGGGCATTTCCGTTTGTGGTTTTCGGGGCGAACTCAATAGCGGTATACATGATGGCTCATCTGTTTGACTTTAGATTGATTGGAAATATAATCATCGGGGGTTTTGGCAATCTTTTTTCAAATGAAATGAATGACTTCATTCAAGCTGTGGGTGCAATGATTGTAATGTGGTTAATCATGTATTGGATGTATCTTAAAAAGACATTTATCAAGATTTGAATAAAACAAATTGAACCACACATTTAAAAATCATAAAACATGAAGAACTTAGGGATAGCAATAATGCTGGTTTTTTGCTCATTTAATTTAATGGCCGAAAACCATGTTACAGAAAATAAAAAGTTAACTATTACGGATGGCGAGAAGGTTTGGGCAGGCGTGATTAATGATGGACATTTAATGCCATTCTCATCAGACTACGCAATGGATTTCTATGCAAATAATAAAACCAATCAACTTCAACCATTGATATTGACAAATAAAGGCCAATTTGTTTGGAGTGAAAAACCTTTTAAATTTGAGTTAAAGGGGAACGAATTAGTTATTTATGACCCTTACAATCAATCTGTAAGCGGAAAATCAGGCAATACTTTAGCTGAAGTTCAGAGATATGTAAGGCAGAAATACTTTCCTGCCAGTGGAAAATTGCCTGATACATTATTATTTTCAAAACCACAGTATAATACATGGATTGAACTTACCTACAACCAAAACCAAGCCGATATATTGAAGTATGCTAAAAACATAATTTCCAATGGATTACCACCTGGTGTAATGATGATTGATGATACATGGCAAGAAGATTATGGAATGTGGCAATTCCATCCTGAACGTTTTCCAAACCCAAAGGAAATGATTGTCCAATTGCATAAAATGGGTTTTAAGGTGATGGTATGGGTTTGTCCATTTGTAAGTGCCGACCAAACTTTGCTTTATACACATCTTAAAAAATCTAAAGCATTTCTGTTAGAAAGAAAAAATGAAACCGACACTTGGGAGAAACAAACGAAACCACTCATGGTGGAATGGTGGAATGGTCAATCAGCTGTTCTTGACTTCTCTAATCCAACAGCAGTGGATTGGTTTAACAAACA
>CAILKW010000485.1 GCA_903834845.1 uncultured Bacteroidia bacterium
ATTGACAATAGTTCCCTCTTCGATCGTTACGGCGAAAGTAAAAAGCAGGTCGAGATAGCAATGAAAGAATGGGAATCGCTACACAATGAGCTGACCGAGTGGGAGGAAAAAAGAACATGGTAGCTGAATAATTAAAAAAAACAGAGAAAACAGTATGGAAAAGACAGATTATATTTTCGGAATGCGGACAATTATCGAGGCAATTAATTCCGGGAAAGAGATTGAAAAAATATTGATCAAAAAAGGATTGCAGGGTGAGCTTTATCACGAGTTAATGGATCTAGTGCACCAGATGCAAATACCAATACAACTTGTTCCGATTGAGAAAATTGATCGTGTAACGCGCAAAAATCATCAGGGTATTCTGGCTTTTATTTCTCCTATAACTTACCAGAATATTGAGGAAATCGTACCTCGGTTGTACGAAGAGGGGAAAACGGCATTAATTCTGATTTTGGACGAGCTGACTGATGTACGCAATTTTGGTGCAATTGCGAGGTCTGCCGAGGTAGCAGGAGTTCATGCAATTGTTATTCCTGAAAAGGGATCAGCACAAATAAATGCCGATGCGATAAAAACTTCGGCAGGAGCATTGCACCTTATTCCGGTTTGCCGGACAAAAAGTCTATCATCTGTCATTAAGTATTTAAAAAATAGCGGATTAAAAATAGTTGCCGCAACCGACAAAGGGCAGAAGTTTTATTATAATGTTGATATGAAAGATCCTGTTGCTATCATTTTTGGCTCAGAAGATTTAGGCATTGAAGCCGGGTTACTAAAAGTATCAGACGAATGGGCCAAGATTCCCCAGTTAGGTCAGATTCGGTCGCTAAACGTTTCGGTTGCTGCCGGTATCATGGTTTTCGAAGCAATACGTCAACGTTCGCTTGCAGCCTTATGAAAAAATAGGAACTTCGCGTTTAAATGTTTCTTCCAACGAAATAAATGTTTCGGTACTTGACACCCCGGAAATACGTTGGATTTTTTCGCTCAATATCTCTTTCAGGTGTTCGTTGTCGCGGGCGTAAACCTTAATAAAAATGGCATATTGTCCTGTAGTATAGTGACATTCGACAATTTCGCTTATTTCTTGAAGCTGTTTTGCGACCTCGTGAAAGAGTCCTCCCTTTTCGAGGAAAATACCCACATAAGTGCAAGTGCGGTAATCAATTTTTTTCGGATCGATATAATAGCCGGAACCTGTAATAACTCCCATTTCAATCATTCTGTTCACTCTTTGGTGAACAGCAGCTCTTGAAATCCCACAATCGGTAGCTACATCTTTAAACGGGATTCTGGCATTTTTGGTAATGATATCCAGAATATGCAGATCTGTATCATCAAGTTGATTTCGAAGTGTCATTTTGCTCTGTTTTTAACTACTCAAAATTAAGATTCTTTAGCAAATATCCATTTGTCATTTTAAAATTTAATTTGCTACTTTTCAAACAGAGTGGATTCGGTAAGATTAATGATAACATTAACAGATTTGTTTATTTTTGCAGGATGGTTAAGACTAATAAAAACAAAGAATCTTCTAAAAAGAAGAACTCCAAAGGGTTCTTTTCAGGATTATCTTCAATTTCTAAGCAAACGTGGACTAAACGAGTTTTGATCTGGGGGTTGAAACTAATGCTTTTCGGATTGTTTTTACTGTTGACACTCTTTGCACTGGTTTACATTGGAACGTTTGGTCAATTACCTGATTCAAACACCCTTATTAAAATTAAAGAACCCGTTGCATCAGAGGTTTATTCCAAAGACAATAAATTGCTTGGACGGTATTATATCGAAAATCGGAGCAACGTCACTTTCAAGGAGATCTCACCCAATATGATTAATGCACTGATTGCAACAGAAGACAGCAGATTTTACGAACATCGGGGTATTGATGAATGGGCATTAGTAAGAGTTGTTGTAAAGACGATTTTTCTGGTTGACAGAAGTTCGGGTGGCGGTTCTACTTTATCGCAACAAATAGCAAAGAATATTTTTGGCAGAAAAAACTATGGACCGTTAACTATACCGGTAAGCAAAATCAGGGAATCAATTATTGCTTACCGTCTTGAACGTCTATATTCAAAGGAAGAGATTCTGACTTTATACCTGAACACTGTTCCATTTGGAGAAAATACTTTTGGAATTGAACTTGCTGCTGAGCGGTTTTTTAGCGTGAAACCTATAAAGCTTACCATTCCGCAAGCCGCCACTTTGGTTGGAATGTTAAAAGCTAATAATTATTACAATCCCCGAAAAAATCCGGAACATTCTCTTCAAAGAAGAAATATTGTTCTTTCTCAAATGGCTAAAAATAAATATATTACATCTGAAAAGGCCAATTTGTACAGTAGCGAACCTCTTGGATTAAAATATAACTATCTTGTTTATAATACAGGACCCGGAGCATATTTCAGAGAGTTAATCCGGCCTCAGATGGAAGAATGGTGCTCCGATAATACAAAAACCGATGGAACACCTTATATTCTTTATACCGATGGAATAAAGATTATAACCACTATTGACTCAAGAATGCAACATTATGCAGAGTTGTCAATGCAGGAAAAAATGAAAGAGTTGCAAGCTACTTTTGATAAACATTGGAATGGTAAGGATCCCTGGGGCAAGAATAATGCTGTAGTTCTTCGAGCGATGAAACGGTCGGAGCGATACCGTAAATTGAAAGAAGCGGGTAAATCGGCATCCGAAATTACAGCGGTATTCAAAGTGCCTGTAAATATGAAGATTTTTTCATGGGAAGGTGAAAAACAGGTTAAAATTTCTCCTATTGATTCTGTGAAATACGCAATAAAACTTTTACAATGCGGTTTTATTGCTATCGATCCGAAATCGGGAGATGTAAAAGCCTGGATTGGTGGCAACGATTTTAAATATTTCCAGTACGACCATGTTTTGGCACCACGTCAGGTTGGATCAGTTTTTAAACCTATAATTTATGCTTCTGCTCTCGAAAATGGACTTTCGCCTGACAAGTATTATCCGAACAAAAAAACAACCTATTCCGAATATCAGGACTGGTCGCCGGGTAACTCGGATGAGAAATATGGCGGATATTATTCCCTTGAAGGTGCTCTCTGTAAATCGGTAAATACAGTATCTGTCCAGGTTTTGATGGATACTGGAATATCAGAAGCAATAGCTCTTGCCCGAAAAATGGGTATTAAGGCTGATCTGCCAAATGTCCCTTCTATTGCGCTTGGGGTAGCTGATATCCCACTGCTTCAGCTTGCTCAGGCTTATTCGTGTCTTGATAATCTGGGTAAAACTGTCAATCTCAATTATCTGATTAGGATTGAGGATGGAAATGGTAAAGTGCTGAAGAAATATGTTCATGACAATGAAGTGCAGGAAGCGATGTCGCCAGAAACAGCAAAGATAATCACCCATTATCTCGAATCGGTTGTCAATGCAGGAACGGGTGCCGAAATAAGATCTCTCTACAAAGTGGAAGGAGCTTTTGCAGGAAAGACAGGCACTACCCAGAATTTTGCAGATGGCTGGTTTATGGGCTATACTCCCGATCTGGTAACAGGATGTTGGGTAGGAGGTGAAGAGCCAACTATACATTTTAGGACTATTGCTTTGGGAAGAGGCGGATATATGGCACTTCCCATTGTGGGGAAATTTTTTAATAAACTTTACCGCGACCCCGCCTTCAGAAATTTAAAGAACAATACTTTCCCCGAATTAGACGAGGCTACGCAGACAATGCTTAATATTCCTCATTTTACAGAAACCTATAAGCCAAAAGTCAAATCTAACTTCTGGAATTTCCTTTCAGGAGATGAAAAAAAACAGGAGGAACGAAAAGCCGCTCGTCAGGATAAAAAGAAAGAGACTGAAACCACAGCAAATACTAAAAAAGAGCAAACAAAAAAGGAGGAATCGAAACCGAATATCTGGAAAAAGATTAAAGATGCACTGAAGAAGAAGGAGTAATTTTAATTAAGAAACGATTAATAGTTTGGAAGATCTGTTTCATACTGTCTTCATACGTTGGATTAATTGTTCAAAATAGCGTGATTTAATTTGCTCACTGGCCATAATTTGTTTGATAGGAGGGAGTTTAAGCATAACTCCAAGCACAGCAGCCATTGCTCTATGACTGAACAATACATGGTTGTCGAAGATCAGGTGCTGAAGTTTGCCGCGTTCGATAGCCATTACCACTGCTTTATGTACACCATTCAACGGAGTTAAAACTCTCTTAACTCGTGGTTTTAACACAATGCTTTTTGTGGAACAGGCACGAAGACAAACAGCACATCCGAGACAACGATCTTCAATGAGTTGAGCTTTTTTGCCGTTTGGGTGATGAGGATCATTTGCCGATACTAATACCATTGCTTCTACAGGACAAACATTTACGCATTTGCCGCAACCATTGCAATGGTGAGTATCAATTACAGGGATAAAATTGGTAGTATGCACAGGGTTTAAAATAGCAAAACGCCGGGCAGCAATTAAGGCTTCGCAGCAACAACCGCAGCAGTTGCAGATAAAATTCACCTCTTCACGAACGTTTTCCCCAAATTGAATCAGATTATGATTGTAAGCCAATTGCAACAAATCAAGACATTCCGAAGAGTCAATGGGGCGTGCATGTCCATGTTTTGTAAGTGAAGCTGCTGTGGTATTGAAAGTCATGCAGATATCCATTGGTGCATTGCAAGCTCTTCCTACATGCTCCATTTTATGGCGGCAATAGCACATACCTACGCCTATATGGGTTGCAGTTTTTATAATTTCAGTTGCACGTTCGTAATCAAGGACATGCAAAGAATTCTCGGATGACAAAACAGGTTCATTCACGAAAACTCTGCCAAGCCGTGTCTCACCTTGTGTAAAAAGATCACGGACAAAATCTTCTTCGACATTCAGGTATTGGTAAAAAAGTTCACTAAGTACTTGCTGGTCAATGTCGTTGCGAACACGCATCATCGAAAATTCAAAGAATCCAGCCATTGGTGGTGGCAAGGCATATTCCTGAGTGCCATTTTGTTCAATATCCACAAGCAATGCCTTGTCTGCCAGTGCATCAAGGATTTTATGAGTCGTGTTAAGGTCTGTTTTCCAGATTTGGCTTGCTTTTTCGGATGTAAAAGGTTTGATAGGTAATAAGGAAACAAGTTGAGCTTCCTTTTCGCTGAATAGAACTTTCAGAATCTTATAAAGAAGTTCTGAAGGCGAAGCACCCAAAGGAAAGCGGTTAATCCTGTCAACAAGTTCGGAATATGACGTTTTAAGAGTATGGTGAGCCATGGCATTATGATTTAAGGTCCTTCAAAATTCATTAAAAACGTTTGATCGGTGAAAATACTAAAAAAAAAAAATTTTTTTTGAATTTTTTTTTGAAAAAATTTGCTTATTAGTTTTTTTTAATTACTTTTGTCTTGGTTTTGGTTAGGTTTAGGTTAGGTTTAGGAAGAGGCCCTGCGAAAGTGGGGCCTCGATTTTTTAGTGAAACTTTGTTTTACTGTTTTTTGCAAAGTTTTTAATTGAAAATTGAATCAATAAACATTATTCTTATGAGAGTTGCCCGAAATGGAAAAAATGATCTTCTTTTTCTTAAAAACTTTTTTTTTCGATTTTTTTTGTTTTGTATTTGGGTTAATATTTTTCTATTAATTTTAATATTTTTGAATTGATTATTTTATTCGTGTATAGAAAGGTAACTTAAATTCAATCAAATTATTACAATGTCTCAATCACTTCAGCCAAAGAGTTTACAATTAAAACAGATAATTCTTAATCTCAGATTACAGCATCATCCCGAGGGCGGATTCTTCAGAGAAACTTACAGGAGTACAGGGGTTATCAATCCAGAAAGCCTTAACTCTCAATATAATGGGTTTAGAAATTATTCAACTTGTATCTATTTTTTACTGACATCTGATGTATTTTCTGCTTTTCATAGGATTCATCAGGACGAAATATGGCATTTCTACATTGGTTCACCAATTTATCTCCATATAATTACTGAAGATGGGGAGTATTCCAAAACTGCAATAGGTTGTGATATTGCACAAGGGCAAATTCCTCAGTTTGTAGTTCCCGGCGAATCATGGTTTGCAGCAACTGTAATCAACAGCGATGATTATTCATTACTTGGTTGCACAGTTTCGCCAGGATTCGACTTTAGTGATTTTGAACTTCCTTCCCGTAACGTTTTAATTGAAAGGTTTCCACAGCATAAAGAGATAATCACTAAATTGACAAGAGATTAAGTTTTGTCAATCTTCCGGTTTTTTCGATGATTTTAACTATTACTTCACTGGCTTTTGCCATTAGGAGTAGAAGGTAATGTCTCACTATTATTCTTGCTTAGCTTAATTTCAGAACATAACGTTAGCCACTTCTCTTCAAAATCCTTCTTGGTCTTTCCGTTACCATCCTCCCGCAATACAAGAAGTTAGTCTGAACGGAAATAGTCAGCAATTACATTTTCTGCATAAGCATCATGAGCATTTTTGAATGATTAGCTAATTGTTGATTGGGGCACCAGCAATATGTTGGCATCCTAATATCTCCAAGGCTCTTGCAATAGCTTTTAAACCTGCCATATCTAAAATTTAAAACTATTAAGGCAATCTCTGTAGCTTTTTCACCGTCGAAAAATTCAGCTTGAACATTTTGTGGCGAGGTACACTATCAAGGTTAGCTTGGCATGTTAATAATCTATAAATTGCACTACCCAATCTCTGAAGGCATTTACCGATTTGCGTTATTTGCCATCTAATAAAGAGTATTTCAAAATCAATGCACTAAAAATAGGTTAAAATGTCAAAATTCAGTTTTGGTTTTATTGCTTTTATAGCACTGTCGTTCAATAGTTTGGCACAAAGCGATGTCTCGAAGTCGAGATGGAATTCAAAACAGATCACAATAGACGGCAATGACCGCGAATGGGCTAAACCGCTCAATTTCTATGACGATAAAACCGGATTACTTTTTGCTATCAGCAATGACAACAAGAATTTGTATTTCGCATTTAGCTGTAACAACGAATTTAAAATGAGAAAGTTGATGAATACAGGCTGGTCGGTGGAGCTGTCGTCAAAAGAGAAAAACCGCAAATTCAAAGCAACATTATCCTTTCCGGCAGTGAAAATGGAAGGGATCGGGCAGAAAAGACCTGGCAGCGAATTTGAAAAAAAAGTTCCTGGCAATCCATTTATCAACGGTTATCAATTGCAGAGTGTTATAACCAAGGGTTTTCTATCTGGTCAGGCTCAGATCAAACTCCACAACCGCGGTGGGATCGACATTGCGGTTGGTGCCGATAGCCTACAAAACCTGGTTTACGAAATCGCCATCCCTGTAAAGGAGCTGATGTCCGAAAATTTGGTGCAATTGAACGAACTTATTACGATGAGCGTCACAGTCAATGCAATGGAAAGACCAAATGGTGGCGGAAGCCAGTCGGGTAGAGGTGGCAGCAGACAAGGTGGCGGGATGTCTGAAATGGGTGGTGGTTCTGAAGGCGGCGGAATGGGGGGTGGTATGGATGGCGGCCGTTCCGGAGGTGGCATGGGCGGTGGCCGTTCAGGCGGAGGAATAAGGCAGAGTGGAAATGGTGATGCCTACTCCGACCGTAGGGGGCTGCTCGAAAGGGCTTCGTTTAAACAGAAATTTGTACTGACTAAAAAATAAGCATTATATTCCCTTTTCCAATGACAATGATGACTATACCAATTTCGGTATCACTCATAATTGTTTGCTTTTATTTAGTTGTAAAGCCTTAAATTTCAAAAGCACAAACAAAAAAAGGCAAGTAATCACAAAAAAAGCCGAAAATGAGATTGAAATGGCCATAAAAATGAATAGAACTGCCATTAATGGCAAGCCTATTCATTTTTTATATTTCCCACCTTTTCCACAATTTTAACAATCACCTCGCAAGCCTTTGCCATTGATCTGGTTGGGACATATTCATATTTCCCATGAAAATTGTGGCCTCCGGCAAAAATGTTAGGACAGGGAAGGCCCATATAGGAGAGCCGAGCCCCATCTGTCCCACCACGAATTGGGACAATCTTTGGCTGAAGACCCGATTCGATCATTGCAGCTTCGGCCAGATCAACAATGTATTTTACAGGTTTGATCTTTTCACGCATATTGAAATACTGATCATTCAATTTTAGAACAATCGTTCCCTCTCCAAACTTTTCATTGATCTGTTTTACAATATTTTGTAAATTTTGTTTGCGTTCTTTTATACCTTCACGAGTAAAGTCACGCAGAATAAACTCAATCTCTGCGCGTTCAACAGAACCGCTCATCCGAGTAACATGATAAAAACCTTCGTAGCCTTGGGTATGCTCCGGTGATTCATTGTTAGGAAGCATTGCAATCAGCTCATTACCAATTAATATAGCATTTTTCATTTTGCCTTTTGCGTAGCCAGGATGAACACTTGAACCTTGTATTGAAATTTTTGCACCAACTGCATTGAAATTCTCATATTGGAGTTCGCCAAGTTCTCCACCATCAATTGTATAGGCAAAGTCAGCACCAAATTTCGTTACATCGAAATGTTCTGCTCCTTCGCCAATCTCTTCATCTGGGGTGAAAGCAATCTTCACCTCTCCATGTTTTATTTCATTGTGACTTAGGAGAAATTCCATAGCTGTAATGATCTCAGCAATTCCAGCTTTATCGTCAGCACCAAGCAGGGTAGTACCATCTGTAACAATTAGCGAATGACCAATATAGGAATTCAATTCAGGAAATACAGCAGGTGAAAGGGTAAATTTTTCGGCTATGTCTAAAACAATATCTCCACCACCATAACTTTCGATGATTTGTGGTGAAACATTTATCCCTGTAAAGTCGGGACTTGTATCCAAATGGGCTATAAAACCAACTACAGGGACAAGCTGCTCAACATTTGCGGGAAGAGTTGCATAAACATAGCTAAATTGATCAATTTCAACATTATGAAGTCCTATGCTTTTTAATTCATCTGCAAGCACTTTGGCGAATTCAATTTGTCCTAAAGAACTCGGTGTTGTGCCACTCATTGAATCGGAGCCGGTGTTGTATTTTACGTACTTCAGGAACCGTTCAACTACCTTATTTTCCATTGACTAATGTTTAAAATCTCAATTTTTTGATGTGTATAATATCAGACTAATACGCTAATGCAAAAATCACTCTTTGTTTCGAAGGCATTCCGGTGACCATACATTTCCCTTCTTCTTTATTGCCATCGAATGGGATACAACGGATTGTTGCTTTTGTTTCGTCCTTGATTTTAGTCTCAGTTTCAGAAGTCCCATCCCAGTGGGCAAGGAAAAAACCGCCTTTTGTGTTCAGTAACTCTTTAAACTCATCGTAAGAATCAACAATAGTTGTGTTCTGCTCTCTGAATTTAAAAGACTTACTGAAAATATTCTTTTGTATCGAATCCAAAAGATTTTCTACTACCTGATCAATGTTTTCAAGTTTTTCGACCGATTTCTCAAGAGTATCCCGCCGGGCTACTTCTACTGAGCCATTTTCGAGGTCACGCGGACCTATAGCAAGGCGAACAGGAACACCTTTCAGTTCATATTCTGCAAATTTCCATCCCGGACGTTGTGAATCACGATTATCATATTTCACGCTTATTCCTCGTTTGCGTAGTTTAGCCATAATTTCTTCAACTTTAACTGAAATTTCGGTCAACTGATCCATATTTTTATAAATTGGAACAATAACTACCTGATAAGGAGCAAGTTTAGGAGGAAGAACGAGACCGTTATTATCCGAATGAGCCATAATTAGTGCACCGATCAGACGTGTGGAAGCACCCCATGAAGTGGCCCATACATAATCGAGCTTTCCATCGCGGGTAGCGTACTGAACATCGAAAGCTTTGGCGAAATTTTGTCCCAAAAAATGCGAAGTGCCGGATTGTAACGCTTTTCCATCCTGCATCAATGCCTCAATTGTGTAAGTCTCAAGAGCTCCGGCA
>CAILKW010000486.1 GCA_903834845.1 uncultured Bacteroidia bacterium
ACCGGCCTGATGTGGCCAAAAGCAGACAATGGTTCGGGTATAGATTGGGAACACGCTTTGGCTTACGCCCAAACCCAGAATAAAGCAAATTATCTGGGGCACAACGATTGGCGGCTACCTAACTCGAAAGAACTTCAAAGTTTAGTCGATTACACGCGTTCGCCGTATGCAACAAACTCTGCCAATGTAGGCCCGGCAATCAATTCAATGTTCAATTGCACCGCAATTACTAACGCTGGCGGAAAAGCTGACTATCCTTTTTACTGGACAAGCACCTCTGCAATTCCAAATGCAAATGGTGCGTATGCTTACGCATGGCATGTGGCTTTTGGACTGGCAGATAATGGAAGCGGCGAAGATCTGCATGGTGCCGGTGCTGTGCGTTTTGATAGGAAAACTTTAGGAACAGGTACAGGAGAAGTAGGTGGATTAAACTATGTGCGACTGGTACGAACAATATAATATGAATTAATAAAAAGAAAACAATCATGAAAAAATACACTTTTATTATTGCCCTGTTTGTAACCCAACTCTCTATTGCCCAAAACAACAAGCAAAATATCAGGGGTGTTATCACCGACAAACTTTCTCAGACAACGCTTCCGGGTGCTGCCGTTCAAATCGTCAATAGTCCCCTAAACAAAGGGACGGTGACCAATGAAAAGGGAAATTTCGTATTGACCGATCTTTCGCCCGACAGATATGAACTGAAAATATCCTACCTCGGTTACAAAGATGTAGTTGTGCCAAATGTGGTCGTAACATCAGGTAAAGAAACAATCCTTGATATTTCAATGGAAGAGAATGTTACAAACATAAATGAGGTTGTTGTAACGGGTAATAACAAAGCAAAGTCAATCAATAACTTAGCACCTATCAGTGCCAGGACATTTTCGACCGAAGAGGTGAACCGTTACGCCGGTGGTCGAAGCGACCCTGCCCGTTTGGCGGCCAATTTTGCCGGCGTAAGCGCCCCCGATGATAGCAGAAACGATATTGTTATCCGTGGCAATTCCCCTGTAGGTGTCTTGTGGCGTATCAATGGGATGAACGTTACAAATCCAAACCATTTTGCATCTGTCGGAACTACCGGTGGTGCAGTCAGTGCCCTAAATACCAATTTGTTGAAGAGTTCCGATTTCTTAACATCGGCTTTCCCGGCTGAATACGGCAATGCCACAGCTGGTGTTTTCGATCTGGGTTTTCGCAGCGGAAATTCGCAAAAAAGTGAAACAACTTTGCAGGCAGGCCTTATTACCGGACTGGAAGCTACCACCGAAGGGCCGATCAACAAAGAAAAAGGTTCGTCTTATCTTGTGGGTTACCGCTATGCTTTGGCAGGAGTTGCTCAGGCTGTGGGTGTTGATATTGGCACAACCGCTTTGCCTTCTTACCAGGATTTGTCGTTTAATGTGAACAGTGGCAATACTAAATTGGGCAGGTTTACCTTGTTTGGAATATTGGCAACAAGCAGCATTAATATTTCCGGCGGAAATTCAAGTTCATTGTATGGAAACGGCGGTGGGCATGATTTGAGCAGTCAGATTGGCATCGTCGGGTTAAAGCATTTCAAGCAGCTGAACAGCAAATCTTATTTTAGTTCTAATATCGGATTAAACTATTCAAATTCCGAACAATCTGATTATGGCTTCGACCGCCAAACAAGCGAATCGTTTATAAATCAAGAAAACAATGTAGCCAAAACCGGATACAATTTCTCAACAAGTTTCAATTCAAAAATAAACTCAAAACTGTTTCTGAAAATAGGTGTTCAGGATGAGTTGATTGGGCTGAACCTTTATTACAGGGAAAAAAGGGATATTAATTCGGATTGGAAGCAGGTTTGGGATTACAACAGCTACACCAATCTGGCACAGGCATTCGCACACATCAAATATAGTTTTAACGATAAGCTGACGCTCAATGCAGGCTTGCATTCTCAGCTGTTTTCCCTGAACAATTCAGTTTCTGTTGAACCGCGTTTGGGCCTGAAATACGATATCAATGGCAAAAGTTCACTGAATTTTGGTTATGGGCTTCATTCTCAAATGCAACCGATCAACGTCTATTTCCTTCAATCGCAAAATACCGACGGCTCTTACAGCTATAACAACAAGGATTTGGATTTTACCAAAAGCCATCATTTTGTTTTGGGATACGATTTGCAACCTTTCAAAGACTGGCGGTTAAAAACTGAAGTCTATTATCAGTCGCTTTACAATGTTCCGGTTAACACCTTTTCGAGCAGTTATTCCATGTTGAATACCGGGGCAAGCTTTAAAACCGATTTGGAAGATAACCTGACAAACAGTGGAACAGGTACAAACTATGGCGCAGAACTGACCATCGAGAAGTTTTTCAGTAAAGGATATTACGGGCTTTTCACCTCTTCTGTTTACAGCTCAAAATACAAGGGAAGCGATGGTATTGAACGAAACACGGCATTCAACGGAAAATATGTTTTCAATATTCTGGGTGGAAAGGAATGGAAAGTAGGAAGTGACAAGCGCAACAAAATTTCGACCGACCTGAAATATACCTACGCAGGTGGAAGAGCATACACCCCCATTGATTTAACAGCCTCAAATTCCTTAGGTCGCGAACAATTGTCAACCGATGCCTACTCTGCTTTTTATCCCAATTATTTCCGATTGGATTTAAAAGCAAGCTATACTCTAAACAGTGCGAAGAAAAAACTATCCCATTCGTTTTCGTTGGACTTCCAGAATGTAACCAATCACAAAAACGTCTTCTCACAAAGTTACGACGACAGAAGCAAATCAATCAATACCACCTACCAGCTGGGTTTTTTCCCCAACTTTGTTTATAAATTGCAATTTTAATTTTCCAAAATAAAATGGAATATGAGAATGTTTGAAAACCAATATACCCAAAAATCAGGATTGGATAATCCTGATTTTTGGAAACAAAATATTTTTTCAGCAAGCGGTATTTCTTTCATTATTATAATCTTAACAGCAATAATTGTTAGGTTATACATCAGCTTTTCCCATGACCTGATTTTGGGAATGGATGGTGGGTATTATCCTGTGCAGGTTAGGAATATACTAAAAACCGGACTTCTTGCTTTCGATGATGTTCCTTTGTATTTTTATTTTTGTGCATCAATCATTAAACTGATTTCTGTTTTTGGGTTTACGGTAACCAATGAAACAATTATTCTATTTATCAAAATTATAGATAGTATTGCGTTGCCTTTGCTTGCAATCCCATTGTTTAAAATTGTATCCAGAAAAGAGCCCAAAATTCCTTTTTTTTCAGGGCTTGCCATTCTCCTATTTTCAGTTTTCTCATTTTCGCCGTTTGTTATGCTCGGTGATTTACAGAAGAATGCCTTTGCTATTCCATTTTTGTTTATGTTCATTTATCTGTTTGAAAGTTACTTAATTACCCATGAAAAACGCAATCTGCTTCTGGCCTTGTCAACATTGTTTTTAATCGCACTTACCCATTTTGGCGTATTTGTTTTTGGCCTTGCTTTCTTAACAATTTCACTGTTTGTTGTTTATCGAAAAAAGGCCATACCCCCTTCAATCCTGATCCTGCTTGTTGGATTTTCTGTGATTTATATATTTGATGACAACAGGGCTCTCAGGTTGATCACTTTCTGGAATGTGATTTTTGAAAAGCAGGGCTTAAATCAGGAGCCTTTGCCATTGCCCTTGTTGTTCAATGCTCTATTTTCCTGGTTTCTTGTTATTTTCGGTTTTTTTCAATTCAGGAAGCACAAGTATGGAATTGATAAAATCACCGGATATATGATTCTGACATTAACAGGTTTAATTGCAATTTTTGCCTTCCCGTTCTATGAAACCCAATATGTTCACAGGTTTAGTGCCATGCTTTTCATTCCTCAGGCTTTGTTGATTTTGTATTTAATCAGGATAAATCAAAAATTGGCTTTACCTTTTTCAATTTCACTTGTTTTACTGACAACCGTTTCAATTTTCATGTATTTTATGGAGGCAAAAAAGCCAGCTATTGATGATCAGGAATTTCAGGACTTGCAAAATATCAATACTTATCTTCCAGATAATAAAGATAGTACTATAGTTATTGCGAGGCATGGTATAGAATTCTGGACTGCATGGGCATTAAATGTAAAGGTTGGGAATGACAAGTCCATAGATCTTAACGACTTAGATAAGTATAAGAATATTATAATTTTGCAACAAAAAAACGGATTTGGGGAAAGACAACCAAGAAACAAGCCTTCTCTCAGACAACCGTTTAACAATAGCGAAAAAGCTCTAATGGGACCACCGATGGAACGCCCTATTCCCGAAAATTTCAAACCAATCTATAGTTCACCCTATTTTAAAGCCTTTCGGTTAGAAAGGGAATAAATGATAATTTTGCAATTCAAATTATTAACATGAAATCACTATCCTTAAATAGTCGCAAAATCGAACGTTTGGTTTATTTCCTGATCTGGGCGTTGGTTTTTTCGGTGCCTTATTTTGGTCAACGTCACGACTATGTCATTGATTGGAAAAGAGTTATTATAGAATGGCTCCACATTGGGGGTTACTTCACCATTTTTTTGTTGAACGTATATGTATTGGTGCCAAGATTACTGTTGCAAAAGAAATACCCAAAGTACTTTGGCTTTACTTTTGGTTTTATTTTTCTGGTGATCCTGATCAACCTATTGGTGCAAAACGGACCTAAACCTCAAGACCAACCGGTTTTTAACCGTCCATCCACTGAACTGAAACCTCAACTGATGCCTCCGGATAATGGTTTTGGGCCCGGGCGCGAACCCAAATCTCCATTCGTAGTTTTTGTTGATAATCTTATCATCTGTATTCT
>CAILKW010000487.1 GCA_903834845.1 uncultured Bacteroidia bacterium
AGCATCTCATCAGAAATCTGATAGGGATTCTGGTTTGTAGTTTCAAAATTCTTGGTGCACGATGCGAGGGCTCCCAAAAATAGTAATGCTATAAATAACTTTTTCATATTAAATATTTTTAAGATTTTAGAAAGTGACCTTCAAGTTAACCCCATAAGTCCTCGTTGCAGGCATACTAAATACCTCATTAGACTGCATATTGTTTGCTGTACTCATTGATTGTTCAGGATCATAAGGAGCTTTTTTATAGAAGAAAAATAAATTCCTTCCAATCAGCGATATAGAGGCTTCTTTAACAGGTAGCTTAAGCTTTTGTACATTCAGGTTATAGCCTATAACCAATTGAGCTAACCTTACATTGGTTCTTGAGAAGATATAAGGCTCCATAATCCTGTTTCTGTCACCTACAGCACCATAATAAACAACAGGATCAATTGAAGTTACAGCGGTTGTTCCCTGAACAGCATTAATTGGCATTGTACTTCCTGCATCACGAACATCCCCTGTTCTTTTGCTTACGCCATAAGAATCAAGAAATGCCTCTGTTTTTGAGAAAGCGACACCTCCGAATTTGCCATTAACCAGTGCACTAACATAGAAGTCTTTAAAATTAACAGTGTTATTCCATCCCAGAATGAAGTCAGGATTAACATTTCCGACTTTTTCCTGTTTTGCTGCTTTTGTAGGAACTCCTTTTGCATCTAGTATGATTCGTCCCTGAGCATCTTTTGCAAAATTATAGATCCATACATCGTTAAATGATCCACCAGCTTTAATGATGGCGGCAAAACCTTCGTTATCGCCACCCACCTGATAATCAGGATTTGACTCAATCAGCGTAACAATTTTGTTCTTATTTTGTGATAGATTGACTGATGATTTCCAAGTTAGATTGCTGGTTTTTACAGGTTCTGCATCCACTGTCAGTTCAAAACCTTTATTCGTAATTTCACCTGCATTTACATAGTAATAGGTATAGCCTGAACCCGATGGGGCACTTAATGTCAGGAACTGGTTTTTGCTGACATCACTATAATAGGTAAATTCCGTTCCAATCCTTCCACCGAAGAAACGCAATTCTGCTCCATATTCAGTACCTGATATCTCTTCAGGTTTCAGGTTAGTAAAAGGCACCTGAGTATTTCTGCTAATACCGCCAATCCCGCTTGGAGTACCGGCACCACCGATACCATTCCGTGGGTTTACCACATTATACGGTACTTCGTTGGCAGTCTTGGATAATGATCCTCTAACTTTGGCAAAAGAAATTACTTCAGGCAATGTGATCATCTGGCTAACAATAGCCGTAAGACCTACTGCGGGATATAGGTAGGATTGATTCCCTGTTAAGGCCAAGGTAGAAGCCCAATCGTTACGTCCTGATATATCTAAAAACAACATCTCTTTAAACCCTAATTGAAGGTTGGCAAAAGCCCCTTGTTTGATTATATTGCTTATCCCCTGATTAAACATGACATTGTAGGGCATGTTTGTGAAAGAGAAAAAGTTGGGGTACATCAAACTGGTAGTACCGTTTGCAACAGACATCCCATTGTTGAAAACATTATGGAGGTAACTTGCACCAACAAGTGCTGTCAGACTTAACTCACCAAACTTATCATTGTAACTCAATATTCCGTCAGTATAAATCGACTTGTCATTGAACTTGGAATAATTCCATGAGCCATTTGGACTAACGCTCACAGAGTTTCCGGCAGCAGCATACCTGTAATCGTTTAATTTATCGTTATAATCAATATTTCCTCTAATATCAAATTTAAGCTTCTTTGTAATATCCCATGATAACTTTAAACTGGCAATCGCACGATAGGAAGTATTTAACTTAGGATTATTATTTATTTCCCAATAAGGATTGTTCATTTTCTCCTCGGTAGAATACCAATTCATCATATTTAAATTCCTATCTTTATTTAAAACCTGATAGTTCGTTTTATATGATTCGAAATCTCTTTCACGTGCAAATAAATATAATCCGGTAAGTGGATTATTGTAGTAACCGGCACCGGGACGATTTTTGCTTACTTCAGTTGAAAACATTACATTTGAACTGATTGTAAGTTTGTCGTTGAATAACTTTGTTGACTGATTAAAGGAGAAGTTGTTTTTGCTATACTTGTTTGTTGGTAAAACACCCGTTGCAGAAACATTTGAATATGAAAAATAGGTCGTGGTTTTGTTATTTCCTCCACTGACTGAAATTGAGTTAGTTGCGGTTATCCCCTTCTGGAAGAAATCTTTGATATAAGAAGTCATATAATTTCCTTTTGACTTCGACCAGCTATAATCCGACCCACCAGTTGCACCATAACTAAACTGAAAATCAGGAAGACCTGATACACTTTCAACCATAGTACTTGAGCTTATGGTTACATTTACTTTTCCTTCTTTACCTTTTTTGGTGGTAATAAGAACAACACCATTAGCACCCTGGCTACCATAGAGTATTGAAGCGTTGGCACCTTTCAGTACGTTGATACTTTCAATATCGTCACTATTTAAGGACGAAAGTCCGTCACCACCATCAGTTCCACCATAAGAGTCAGGTTGTCCACCTTTATTGTTCACCATTGGAATACCATCAATAACATAAAGAGGTTCGCTGAGTCCAACAAGTGATTTATTTCCTCTTAATACTGCTTTAGTGGATCCACCAGCACCTGAACTACTTGTTTTAATATCCAAACCGGCTGTTTTTCCGCTAAGAGCATTCATAAAGTTTTGATCTCTTGCTTTCAACATCTCTTCTCCTGAAACTTGCTGAGAAGCATAAGTCAGCGTTTTCTTATCACGCTGAATACCGAGAGCTGTAACAACAACTTCAGTAATGCCGAGACTCTCGGATTGCATTTTCACATTAATAACTGATCTGCCATTTACAACTTCTTCGACAGTTTTCATCCCTACAAACGAAAATTGCAGTGTTGCATTGGAAGAACTCACACTAATTGAGTACTTACCTTCCATGTTACTTGTGGTTCCAATGGTAGTACCTTTCTGAATAATAGCTGCACCCGGAATACTACTTCCATCGGGATCAGTAACTGTCCCACTTACTTTTATTTGCGCCATTACGCCAGCAAATGAAGCAAGCAGTACGATCAAAATAAGGAGCAATTTTTTCTTCATAATGATAATAATTTAATTAAAAAATTTAATAATCTAATTTGTTTTATTTGACCGGAAAGATTCCGGTTTGCGGGCAAAAGCCTTTCAATTACGGCCAAATTAGTTTAAATCCGTGATCAAAACTTCTTTTATGCTTTTGTACCCTGAGGGATATTCGCCTCATTAATCTGAATTTTCAAACTTTTCGTACAATCTAACTTAAACGATCAAGTGTTAATCCTCATGATTTCCTCCTTTCTTTATTCTGTAATATTACTGTATTGAAATATTGTAATGAACTAATGAATAATGACGAATTTTTATTTTTTCTTAAAAACAAAAACTTTCGCAATATATAACTTTTTTGTCATTTTTTATCATATTTTAAGAAATTTCATTTCTTCCACCAAAAATTAGTAAAATCTGCTACAAATTTAAGTATTATGATCAAAATCTACTTCGTTCCGTAAATATTTACTGATTCAGCTGAAGTGTTTTCCGCCGAAGTTATTATTTCAAAATGCTTTACTTCGGGGCATCTCATATCGGTAAACCGTTTGGGGTGCATTGGAACTTTTAATGCGTCCGATTTATGGTAACGGTATAACCACACTTTTAACCATTTGGCACCCGAAACAAAAGCCTTTGTTGTTTGAACAGGTTTACCCTCATTTGATACTTGATCAATGGCGTTTACCCTTTTATATTGGGCTTTTTGAGAGTAACGATAACCGGCAGCATCAAAAATTTCTTCATAATTTTTCCCTGAGCCCGAAACTGTGAATTTCAACTTTGTGTCTTCTGTCAGAATAATGCCCATCGTAATAGTATCGCCGGGATACCAGTAGTACTTACTTTCGGCAGGGGCATTTTTATAGAGAGCCAATTGTCCTGATTTGTGAGATGTTCTTCGTAAAAACGGTCGAAAGGCTTTCCTTTCAGAACTTACATTTCCGTTAGCATCTTTTATAACCTCCCAGAGTAAGCCAATATCTGTTTCCTGTCCATCGGAATTACCTCCAAGATAAATAGATGCATTGTCAAGATAAGTTCCCGGTTTGAGGGGATTGAAGCGGTCTAAATCGTAAGTTAGGATTGGAAGAATGGATGTACCTTCAATACCCAGCCAACTGTCAGTTGATGAGACGGCTTTGCGATAATACGATCCCTGAAAACAGGGTAAGGTTTCCATTGGAGCAATCTCATTTAAAAACCGGTTAGCTATTTGTTCCTCAATACTGTTACTATTCGAATCTGATGACGGGCTGGCCTCCTTACAGGTAGCGAATATCGTTAGGAAGGCGGAAATAAGAATACCATATTTAAATACTATGTCCACTTTGAGCGTTTTTATTTCGATGGGTATTTATTCTCAAAATAAGATACGTTTTTCTTAAGACCTTCATAAAAGAAAAGCACTTCACCTTTAATACCATTGTTTCGGTTTTCAGAAATCATACCATCCAGATATTCCTCAGTCGGATTCCAAGAACCTGTTTGAATAAGTACACCACCATATAATTTAGCGCGATCCGGTGTTTTTTTTACATAGTTAATTTGTGCTTTTAAAGTTTGAGAATAAGCAAGAATATCGTACCGATAAAGCTGTGGTATCACATAATCGCAAAAACCATTATCGAGCCATGTTGGCCAATCCTGAAGGTAATTGTCCTTCCCCCAAGGATATATACTTGGTGCAAAGCTTACAATTACATTAGGTTTTGCTGCTTTTACGGCATTATACAATTTGCCTGCGAAAGTGGTCAATTTGTTTGTACGCCAGTTTATCCAGGCAGGGTCAGTTTCCAATTGAGGGGGGGCTTGGCCTCCATTTTCCTGTTTATAAAGGTCAACCGTGTAAGTATCATACCCTCCGGCTACAGGCATAGCTGGCAATCGGTCATCACCCTGAATACCATCAATATCATATTTATTAACAACTTCGAGAACCAGTGATTGCATGAAATCCTGAACTTGCGGGTTTATTCCGTTCATCCATTCAAATCCACTTGAAGAGACCAATAGGTTTCCGTTTCGGTCTTTTGCACTCCATGTCGGATATTTTTGCAAAATTATTCCTCCCTGCTGGCTGTTTGATGCTGCAAAGCCATACTCAAACCAGGCATGTACTTTAAGCCCCGATTTATGAGCCTCTGTAATCATTTCCTGAAGCGGGTCGCGTCCGTCAAATTGTTCCATGATAGGAATTTTAAATTCCTTGTTCATGATTTCACTGGGATACAGTGTTCTGGCTTTGTTCCAAACTACCATAAATATATCTGTGATTCCCGATTTTTTACAGGTAAGTACTGTTTCTTTAATATTTTCAATTGAATTTAAGGCTGTTGAAGCCACATTTGTAACCCATACTCCTTTTATTCCTTTTGAAACAGGTTTAGGTTCTACTGTTTCATCAGGTTCAACAGAACCACAACCAACCCACGAAACGATTATTAACAAAGTAAACAAACAAGATAACTTTTTCATTATAGTTATTATAAATATATGATAGAAACTACTTACAATCAAGTAGTCTCTATCATTATGGAAATATTACTTTTCAAGTTTATAAACAGCTACTCTGTCGTTAGTTCCAAGAAATAATACATGTAATTTGCCATTTATGACTGCAAAGTCAGAATCTAAAGTATTATTTGCATTAGCGATTGTTCTGTTTCCAACAATATTCATAATAGGATTATCCAGAGATTTTTGGTCAGAAATAGTAAGATCAAGAATTCTGAAGTAATGTTTTGAATTTGAAAAGGCCACATAAGCTGCATACTTTCGTCCATTTCGTGTGATAGTTTTAATGTCGGTAGTTGGAACACCCGAAATTTTAAAGTTCTCGGAAAAAGTAGAATTCAAAAGATTCACTCCGTTAAAGTTGGACCCGGTTGCTGCACCAATAAAGCCATCTCCAAAAGATTCAACGCTGAAGTAGTAACTGGTACCTGCGTAAGGAAAGGTGAATTTTTGAGGTGTAGTATTTAGAGTTCCGTTAGTAACTGTCCAAACTAATACATCTTGTTTTTGAGCCATGGGAACTGTAATAACTGCGTTCCCAGCAAGAGAACCTGTAATATTGATACCCGCAGTCCGCGGAGCATAACTAAGACCAAGCGTTGTTTGGGTATAAGTAATATATGCTGAAGGTGCTGCATCATCAATAGAATTCCATTTTATAATTTTCAGGTCTGTTGTCGCACCTGCCCCTGCACCCAATTGAACGCCTAAAATTTTCCCATCAGCATCAGTAGCAAATTTTCTTATACCGGTAACCGCGCCACCATCAAAGTTTGTCCCTGTTTTACTAAGTCCTTTCAGGTATTTGCCCGAAAGATCATAAGCATTAATCCCAAGCAAAGGTATTGCTCCTGCTGCCATAGCATTTGTGGCAATGAGTACATTTCCATTGCTGAATCCGGCTGAGGAACCGGCATTTGCAGCATATTGCAGTTGTTCATGCAGAATCTCCATCACAGGAATTGAAACAACAAGAGGTCTTTTAATGGTAAATTCAGTTACCATTCCGTTCGATCCTGTTATTTTTACTTTAATATCGTTGTATAAATTCACATTAGTTTTGACGAAGGTTGGATCTACAATATTTCCATATCCGGTTTCAAATTCAACCGTTGCGGCCGAGAAATTACTCAGATATGGGATATATGGCTGTACAACATTATTTACAATTCCAATGGAGTCAGTGGATATGTCATTTATTATGATCTTTTTCAGATATGCCGGTCCTACAGGTTCGGAAGTGAAAATTACATCATAGAAATATACAGTTGTGCCGTCAGTACCTAAAACTTCAAGCTTAAAAATACTTGTATAATCTTTTGCCGTGCCATTCGTGAAGTTTTTCATCGTACCATTCAGAAATTCAAGACGCGCAGCAATTTTTGTAACATTTGTACCTTTTGCAACCTGTGTAATAATGGTTGTTTTGCCGAAATGAACATTGTCTTTGGGTACATCCATCCCATCAACAGTAAGGCTTACAAGTTTTGGAGGCGACTGAACAATTAATTTCCAATTAACAATGTCACCGTTTTCTCCTTGTATTGACAGGTTCAGCGGAAGCCGCAAATCAGTTAATTCATTATTTTTGAAATCAACTAGTTTACCATTTGCGACTAACAATTCAGTTTTGACAGCAGTTAAGCTGACACCTTCAGACAATATTACACGCGCTTCATTACTGCTATTCACATTAATAGTATATAACACATTATTGATTTTAACCGCCACAATTTTGGCTGGTTCTGTTGCACGGTTATCAACTGCTTCTTTACATGAGCTAAAGAATAGTATTCCGGCAAAGAAAAAATATAATATAGATTTCATTTATTTATGTTTTATATAAAAATATTAAATGATTTTTAGTTTATTCACCGTAACCTTCGTTTTGAGTGAGTTGAGGTGCTTTACTTCTTTCGGTACGCGGAACTGGCCACAAATAGAACTTATCGTCCCAGTTTTTCGGTCTGTCAGCATCACGCGATCTGAGTTTTGACCCAAAGGCTGCATATAGAGCAAGGTCATTCATATCTCTGTCAGAACCGGGAGTGCCATAATTGGGAACCATATCAGGAGTTACCTGGTCATAACCTTCCGGAAAAATGTTCTTGGCTGCATCAACACCAGTTGCGATTGGAAAACCATAAGTTTTTTCAGCATTTTCAATTGCTCCGGTTCTCCAACGTCGCATATCGAAGAAGTGCAACCCGGATTCACGGGTCATTTCAACTTTTCTCTCTCTGCGTACTATCTGCCTCAGTTTAGCCTGATTATTGGCTCTTGTGGGATCAACCGTAAGAATACCAGGCATATTAACCCTGAATCTCACATCGTTAATAGCTGCATAAACGCTATTGTCAATCTCGTTGAGTTCAATTTTAGCTTCTGCATAAGTTAAAAGTATCTCAGCATAGCGCATAAGAAGAACATTATAAGATGCCAAATATACAATTTCATCATCGAAAAAATTGTATTTCTTCCACAGATATCCTACACCGCTTTGTATGTAGCCATATTGAGCAACAGAACTCCGGCTATCGGGATGATCAAGGTTGTCTATCAGTGTCATCTTGCCGGTTTCATCGAATGATTTTGTTTTGGAATTATAAACTTCAGCCAAAAATTTGAGTTTTTTCCCTCCTGAATTGCCGATAATAGTGTCGTGATGTGTATAAATGGACCCTTTTAATCTTGGGTCGCGGTTCACGAATGGTTTTTTTGGATCATAACCTGAGCCTGTTTCGTCAATACGTTTCCCATTTGTCATTTCATAAGTGTCAACCAGAAGTTGAGTTGGGAATCTTCCTGACTGCCCAAAGATACGACTCGTTTCTCCAAACGATTGATAGTGGGTCTTTTTGGCAGCCTGATCGGAGTAAATAAGAGAGAACAGAATCTCTTTTTTCGAGGCAGCAGTTAACTGACCGCTTCGGGTAAACAAGTCACCAAATTTTGGGTTTAATGATCTTCCACTTTCGAGCATAATTCTGCCTGCAGTTTTGGCAGCAATGTCGAAATACGTTTTTGCCTTTTCCGGATTTTTTATTGCACCTTTTCCAAATCCTTCTTTGCACCATGAACCTGCATAAAGAGCTATTCTGGCTTTAAGTCCAAGAGCAAAAGATTTATCAACCCTCCCTAATTCACTGGCTGCCCAGGGCAAATATTCTGCAGCTTTATCAAGATCAATCAACAGTGAATCAACAACTGCCATCCACGGTTTACGGGTTGCTGTTTTTTGATCCTCAGGCGTAACCGATCTTGAGAAAAATGGTACATCACCATACAACGAAACTAAGTAATGATAATCCATTGCACGGATTACCCTTATTTCGGCCAAATATTGCTTTGCCTTATCGCTCAATTCAGGAAAGAAAGGCGCGGCACCATCGAGAACTGTGTTGCATCTTCCTATCCCTTTATAAAAGTTAGCCCAGTGCAGTTCAACAGTGAAAACAGATAAAAGATCTAGGTTATTCACTCCAATCGCTGCATTGTCAGCCCTTTCAATTCCCATTGGGGTGTACATATCCAACAAGGTGCAAAACGGTAGTTGGCTTGTTTCCATGTACATGCTTTGATATACACCATTGGTGCCTTGTTTTATTGCCTCTTCGTTGTTATAAAAATTAGATGAGAGATACTCACTTAATGGAGTCTTGTCGAGATAGTCGTTGCACGATGTTACACTTACAACCAATAAAAGCAGGTAAAGTATATTTTTAAACTTTTTCATGATAATTAAAATTTAATGTCCAAACCAAAAGAAAATGTCTGCATGATCGGATAAAATTCTCCGCCAAGACTCCCGCCATAATTCACCTCAGGGTCATATCCTTTGTAGAAAGAACTCAAAGTGAGAATGTTCTGACCGCTTACATATACACGGGCACTTTCAAATTTCACTTTATCAACCCATCTTTTAGGAAGACTATACCCCAGAACTATATTTTTTAACCTCATATAAGCACCGCTTTTCACCCATTTATCGGAAGTAACAAAATTGTCGGATGAATTTGCTTCGGGTACAAGTACAGGATATTCGGCATTAGGATTCTCGGGTGTCCACGAGTCAAGTTGATGTTTGAAAAGGTTGGCACCGTTTGCAAAAGGTTGCAGACCAATGCCACTCATCATTACTTTTCTCTTGGCTACCCCCTGGACAAATATAGTCAGATCGAAATTTTTCCAGTTTGCCGTCATGTTAAGGCCATATTCGTAGTGAGGGAAAGGATCGCCAAGATACACTTTGTCGTTGTTGCCTATCAGCAAAGGGTCTGTTCCCGGACTTGTATCAATTTTTCTATACTTAACATAGCCTGGACGGGCTGATTTTGAAATTTTTGCCGAATTATTTACATCGTCCCAATCGGCAAAGTAACCATCGGTAATATATCCCCAATATCCTCCACGTGGGTAGCCTTCTTTTATTGAATTGTCAGAAAATGTATTTCCTTTTAGGTCGGTAATTGTGTTTTCGTTATTGCTGAAAACTCCGGTAACTGAATAATTCAAATCTCTGATCTTGTTTTTATATGAAATGGTAAGTTCCCATCCTTCGTTTCTCATGTTACCGGCATTGCTGTATGTAGCGTTTAGTCCGGTATAGTATGGTACTGGAAAAACCATTAAAAGATCAGACAGATCTTTAATATAATAGTCGAATGTTGTTGTTAATTTATTTCCAAACAAACCTGCATCTATCCCTATATTAATTTGTGATGATTTTTCCCATGTAATAAAAGGGTTGGAAAGTGCAATTTGTGCTACTCCTGAACTTAATTGTTTATCGAACCAATAACTGTAGCCGGTTTCAATACTTGAAGCATAAGGATAATTTCCAATTTCCTGATTACCAAGAGTACCATAAGATGTACGAAGTTTTAGGTTGTTCAGGACACTTGCAGTGCTTTTCATAAACGATTCACGACTAATCACCCAGCCTGCTGAAACAGATGGGAAAAATCCCCAGCGAAGGTCTTTTGTAAAACGTGATGATCCATCATAACGCCCGCTCATTTCCAAAAGATATTTACTGTCATAGTCATAGTTGAAACGGCCATAGAATGAAGACATTGACCAGCCGGAAGCTCCACCTGAAGCCGATGCTGTTGAACCGTCTCCATTGTCGAGGTAATACCGTCCCATATCAAAACCTCTTTTCGATGCACTGAAGGAGCTTGCTAAGTTATCTTCGCTTTCGAAGCCTCCAAGTATTTTTGAATTATGCTTTCCGAAACTGTTTGTATATGAGGCTTGAGTTCTGTAATAATTACGGGTATTAGCCGAATAACTTTCAGTAACGCCGTCATTGCCGGGATACCTGCCTTGCACAATTCCTTTAACTGATGTAATATAGGGCTTTATATTAAGTGTATATCTTGATTCGGTTTTACGGATACTATATTGTCCCTGTAATTCAAGGCCTTTTATCGGGGTAATAGTGACTGTACTGTTGAGCAATAATTCAGGATATAAGGCGAGTGAAGTGCCTGAAGCTTCTGCATTAGCAGTTGGATTGTCACCATTTTTTCCAAAGCCCCAGTAGCCATCAATTTCTTTTACTGCCGAAAGTGTCGGCAACATGTATAAAGATTTATTAATAATTGATTTTGGGGAGGATATTGCAGGAGTGAGCTGTTCAGATTTTCGATAGGCTATTTCATTATTCAATTTCATCCACGGAAAAATATTAATGTCTGTATTAGCCCTAATATTTAACCTGCTGAAATTGTTATTTTTAATCAATCCATCCTGATCGAGGTACGAAATGGAACCAAAATAACGCAAATCTTTGCTGCCACCCGAAATTGTAAGGTTATGGTTTTTAAGAGCTGAACCTTTTTTGATTGTTGCACTTTTCCAATCAGTGTCGAACCGATTCCAATTGTCAGGTTTAAGAGTACGTTGTTCTTCAATGAGTTTTTGTCTGCCGGTGCGTACATCGGGTGAAATAGTGATACCTGCATTGTCCCAGGCATCGAGTTCTGCCTGCAAATAATCTGCAGCTTTTACCACCTCTGGCATATTTACCGGCCTCTGATAGGTAAAATATGAATTGTAACTTACCTTTGTTTTTCCTTCCTTGCCTCTTTTAGTGGTGATCAGAATAACACCATTTGATGCCCTTGAACCGTATATTGAGGCGGAAGCGGCATCCTTAAGGACAGATACGCTTTCAATAGTATTCATATCAAGTTGGTTAATATCCATCTGAATCCCGTCAACCAGAACCAGAGGTGACGTTCCTGAGTTAATGGAACCAATACCCCTGATACGAATGTTGGCACCATCAGCACCAGGTTCACCGGAGCCTTGCTGTACTGTTACACCCGGCATAATTCCCTGTATAGCTGTTGATAATGATGCAACAGTACGTTTGTTCAGGTTTTCTCCCGATACAGCACTTACTGCTCCCGTCAGTGTTGCTTTCCGTTGAGTTCCATATCCAACAACAACAACTTCGTCAAGGTTTTCAACTTTGTTTTCAAGAATAATATCTATCCTTGTACGATCACCAATAGTTATCTCTTTTGTTAAGTAGCCAATAAAGGAAAATTGTAATACTGAACTCTTTGAGGGAACCTGAATAGTGTATTCCCCTTTTAGATCTGTCATAATTCCAATTGTGGTTCCTTTGGCAATAACATTTAAAAATGGAAGAGGCTGACCGTTTTCATCAGTAACTTTGCCTTTCACAACAATTTGACCGGAAACACTTTGTGCAAAAAGCATTGTACTGATAAAAAACAGTACGATAAATCCAAATGTTCTATGTCGGCCACGACATTTTTTTGAACTTGTTTTCATGAAATTGTTTTTAATTTTAATAATAGTCTATAACATATATTGATAAATTATTCAAGAATTTTCCATATTTCGAACAAACCGCGTGGAACGTGAAAGCATCCCTTCCATTTTCCTCCTTTAAGTTCAAGTAGTGGACTACCCTCACGGTTAAGATAGCCAAACCATTCGGGATATTCAGGATCTTTAAAATGACTCCAGGTATATTCATGAAGGGTTTCGAACCAATTTTTGCATGCCTCGTTCCCTGTGAGGCAATAACCTTTGGCCATCGAAATGAGGGTTTCGACATGAACCCACCAAAGTTTCTGGTCCCATTCAAGTTGCTGTGTAGGGTGTCCTTTTATATCAAGAAAATAAAAAATGCCACCATGTTTTTTGTCCCATCCATATTCTGTGGTGCGAACCAAAATTTCGATTGCCTTATTAATTAAAGCCTTGTCATTATTACGTACTGCCAAATCCATCATAAACCACATCGCTTCGTTTGAATGTCCGGGATTGAGAACTCGCCCTTCAAAAGAATTGCTGAATCCGCCTTCAGGAGTGACGTTTTCATGAATGAGTCCCGATTCTTTATCATAAAAAACCTCCATTACCTCGTTGACCAGAGGCTGAATTGCATTATTAACATGTTCTTTTCCAAGTATATCCTCCATAATTAATGAAAGATTGCAGAGAATCATTGGCAACGAAAAGCTTTTCAATGGTCTTGTTCCAGAATAAGCTTTATTATATAATCCTTTCGGATTATTCTGCCGCGCTAAAATATTGTTGAATGTATTTAAGGCAATTTGCTTATGATTTTCCTCTCCTGTTGCCTTGTACAGTTCGCTGAAAGCCATAGCAGCAAAGCAATCCGAAAAGATATTGTAAGGCTGAACCAATGGTTTTCCATCATCTGTAAGTGAGAAATACCAGTTACCTTGATTATCCCTTCCAAATTTCTCCATAAATTTTGCTCCGTGCAAAGCCATATCAAGCCATTCCTGTTTTTTCTCAACCTTGTTGTAAAGCATCGAGAAAAGCCAGACTTCGCGACCCTGAAGCCACATAAATTTGTCTGTATCATATACTTCACCTTTTCGATTCAAACAAGTAAAATAGCCGCCATTAACGGAGTCTTTAGAATTATTCAGCCAAAAGGGGATTGCCGATTCAAGTAATTCATCTCTGTATTGTCCTGCGTACTTTGTTAATTCATTCATTATAACATATTTAATAATTTATAATTCACTTATTATATTTTTCTTTGAGCTAACGGTAATTTCCATCAAAACCTATCAATCTGGTTTCAAATGGACGAAGCAGTTCATCCGTAAAAACACTTATTTCTCTTTTGGAAACTTTTATTTTGAGATCAAATTTCCGGGGATGACTTCTCTCCAATATTTTTTGAATTTCTGATGTCACATCCCTTTTTAATATAGCCGACAACATTTGTGAGGCTTTTTCCACTGTCAGCGTTGAATTATCATCGGTTACTGAAAATTTGTTATCAAAAGCAATCAGGCCTTCGGCAAATTCTTTCACTGTCAAAGTAGAATCAGGATAAAACCAGCAACGGTTTGCCCATTTCCATGATTCACCTTTTGTTTTCAGAATTCCGGCAGTTGTAACACGCTGAATTGTCTGAAATTCTTTGTCTTTTGGACTTACATCAACTAAAGGCATCAGATAAGCACCGGCATCCAGAAGTGTCTGTTGTACCTGACGGATATTAATATCACGGACATTCTGATTGTTCTGGACGCTCAAAGCAGCCAGGACTCCGGCCGCCTGACCTGTAAGCAAAACACAAGGTTGCAAACGGGTTGACCCATTGATAATATTTGAAACAGAGATTGCCTTATCTGAAACAATAAGACCGTCAATCAATTCGGGAATAAGAGCCCCAAGCGGAATATTAAAGGCGGGGACTGATGGAAAAATGATTTTTGGTGCATCAGGGTTACATGCATGGTGATGATCAACAGGATAGTCACCAACCGAAATACCTGTCCGATATAGTGGCTTTCCGCTGTAAATATCAACTACGTGATTGATTGTCAGTCGTTGGATTCCACGCAAACGCCTTCCTTCACGATGATAAGGAACAATAGCAAGCTTATCAAGGGTCGGAAATTCGTCTTCGGCCAGGCCAATATGTTTATATCCAAGCTCGGTTTGGATGTAATAGATAAAACCAAGAGTCCGTTCTTTTGCCTTCTTAAGTTCTTCTTTTCGTTGTATCCAATCTAACTCAACCACATTAAGATAAATATCATTACCATGACGTGGCCAGTTAATCATGAATTTGTTATTTGGAAGACGACCATAACTCAGCATTTTTTCACAATCAATCAAAACCGAATCAACGGTCATTGCACATGAACCTCTGTACATTAAAGGGTTGTAATTTTCAGGCATACTGATGGTTTTATCAGTACCTGAGCCATAATCTTTTAAAACTGCAGCCCAGGTAAGGTCCTGGACAATATTGTTTGCTATTTCTGGAGCACACTCTTCGCCTGTTACCGATCTTGATTCCATTCCTAAATCGAAAGCAGCACCTGCCATAGCCAAACCATCACCAAGATCAGTGGCATCAATCACTACTTTGGCATGAACAGTTAAAAGCTCGTTCAGCTCATTTTGAAATTCAGCTCCTATAACCGTATTGCTTTCTTTCAGTATTTTTGTTAAGTGGTATCCATAGATTACAGAAAGGTTATGTTCTGTGGCAGCCATTGATTTAAAAATGCTGTCACCGATATGAGGTTCAAACTGTGTGTTGCTCACCCACCCTGTTGCAAGTGCTGCCTCACCGCCATAGTGAACCTTAAGTTTTTCACGAAATTCGTTCCAGATTCCCGAATGGAGCTGATGGTTCCCATCGGTGGCACCAACTCCGGCGGCAGTCAACATACCTCCGAGCCAAGGTGTTTCTTCGACAATCAGGGTTTTGATATTCAATCTTGCCGATTGCAATCCTGCCGAAATACCACTTGTCGTTCCTCCAATAATCAGAACATCAATTTGTTTGGTTTGATGCTTTGACTTGCAGGCGACAAAAGTCATTAAGATAAAACAGACAAAAACTGATAATTTACTCCTTTTTATCATCGGTAATTCCATTCTTTACACATTTTAAATATACAAATTCACACAGGTTTAATGAAATAAAATTCACTAAAATGAATAATTTCATTTAATAATACCGGATGCAAAATTAATAATTATTGTATATATTCCATATATATTAAAATATTTTAATATTATTTACCGATTAGTGGATTGCATTTAATTAATATGGATTATCGGGGTTAGCCAAGATTAAAATAATAAACTATTGTGCCTTATGTGTTTTCACTTATGTTCCTATGTGTTTGAAAAAAATTAACACATAGGAACATAGATTTATACATTGGTACATAGTTTATCCATCAAGGCAAAATCAAAGTAAACTGATACCATTTACAGGAAAAGCTTGTTTCAATTTTGCCTTTTCAATTTGCCTGAAGTGTTAATTCTTATGTTTCTATATGTTTAAAAATCATTTGAATCTATGGTTTTTAATTTTTGTCAAGTTGACAAAAGCAATATAGAGATGGTTTACAAAAAATTTAAATAAACAAAATATTTATCCAGCACTACACATAATTCTATGCTTCACTGTTAAAAAGTTTATCTCTAAGTATATAGCAGGCACCAATAACTCCGGCTTTTGATCCAAGTACGGACATTTTTAACTCCATATCAAGACTTACAAGGCTTAATGAATATTTGTGAATTGCTGTTCGTATGGGAAAACGTAAATACATGCCGGTCTCAGCAAGCGTACCGCCAATTACAACAAGCTCAGGGTTGAAAATATTGATCAGCATAGAAAGGTACCTGCCCATATTGCTTCCTATTTCTTCAACGATTTCTATAGCAAGTGAATCCTCATTTTTGGTAATGGCACCCAAAATATCATCAACAGTAATGTCTTCAATAGGTTTTTTTCCTGATAGTATTGAAGTTGAGCCATTTTCGAGAGCCTTTTTAAATTTCCGTTCAAGTGCAATACCCGAAATTTCGGTTTCGAGACACCCTTTTTTTCCGCAATGACAAATAATTTCATTGTCGAAAACCGGACTATGGCCAAACTCTCCCGAATATCCCGACTTGCCGTAATAAAGCCTTCCGTTACAAACTATGCCAATTCCAACTCCCAAACCCATATTTACAAAAATGACATCCTTCTCGTTCTGAACCACTCCACAATTATATTCGCCGTAAGCCATTGCACGTGTGTCGTTTTCAAGGAATGTTTTAATATGAATTTGAGATTCGATAATTTCACTCAGAGGCTTTTCTTCAAAGAAAAAATAACTGTAACTGAACCCTTTACGCGAGTTGATACGACCGGTAAGGTTAATGCAGGCACCTATAATTTTTTCGCGCAATACTTCAGATTCTTCAACAAAACTGTTAATTATTGAACACAACGAAAAGAGCGATTCTCTGGTATTCTCAAGTGTGTATGAAATGTTCTCAGAGAGCAATACGAAATTGTTGTTGAAATCCTGAATTCCAATATTGATGGAATTTCGCTTTACTTCGACCCCAAGATAATAACAGGCTTTGGGATTTATTCCGTATTGCGAAGGCCGCCTTCCACCCGCTGTTCCAACCTTCCCGTCCTCAAAAACAATTCCTTCATCAATCAGTTCCGAAATAATCTTAGTCACAGTTGGAATACTGAAATCAGTTTCTTTGCATAATTCAGAAATTGTTGCCACACCAGTTAATGTCAAACGCTTAATAATGTTCTTTTTAAGCTTGATCAACTTGAGTGCCGAAAGCGAAATATCTTCAGGGAAATCGAGCAGAATAGATAAACTCATACCTATTATTAAAAGATTTTTAAAATGGAGTTCTTTTATTCAAATCTTATGGGTTGATACTTTTCGAATTCATGAAATGACTTATTTATCGGTGCCCATGCCCATTTGATCATCGAGCCGGTGTCGTAATCAAGCCTGCAAAAATTTGCATTCCAGATAGTTCCGCTTGCCGGCGGAACATTGGATAAGGGGCTGAATAGTTTATACGGGAAAAACAGTTCAGCACTCCACGATCTGATCGCAGATCCCAATTCCATTTTACCACCACTTAAACTAATGTTTTTTACAACTTTCCTTTCGTTTTCGTAGTGCCAGGGAGTCCAGCCCTGAACTCTACCGTTTAAATTGGGAATGATTAAAACAAGTTCCTTGTTCATCTGATTTATTTCATATTCAAGGTAAACAGGTGTTTTTGGTTCAGGATGAAAAAAGACTTCAAATACATCGCCGAGGAAAAGATTATCAAAATCTTTATCATATTTCGTAGCTATCTTATTGTCTTCTCCATTGAAAAGAATATAAATTCCATTTACGGAATACATAATTTTGAATTTACTTTTATAATCCGCCCCCCCTTTATCAAGTTTGATAAGCTCATTCCATGATGCTTTTGTCCACTCAGCATTATTTCCATTGCCGGTAATACTGAAGTCAAGGCATTTTTTAACCTGCAACGGTTCTTTTGCGGGTGGGTTTTCTGCAAAAGCTATATTTTGAACGCTTAGGTTCAAAGCTAAGATTCCCCAAAATATTATAAGTCGTTTCATCTGTTTAACTATTTTTCTGAAGTATGTTTGCCGGTTTCCCTTCCTTCCCAGCCACTTTTCCCTTTGTCAATAAAAATCTCAGTAACGGTCTTCGACACGCGGTCGTCAACCTCTTCCACAAGTTGAACCCTTAACGGATTCGTCAGTTTCTTTTGCAACTCAATAACCGGATTGTATGGTTTTGACCCTTTGTCGGTTTCATAAACCAGGTAAGCCCATTTTTCCGAAAAAACATTTCCTTTCATTGCCGGTATCATCTGCTGCATATTTGAAGAGAGAAAACTCAACGATAATGCCCGTGCCCAATATATCCAGGGACCGCCGGTAATGTAAAAGAAAGGATTCAGCAACCGCGGTGAAGATTCCAATCCTGCGTTGGCGTAGCTCAACTGAATACCGGCAAAACCGACACCTGTCTTTTCGTTATAAAAAGTAATCCACGGAACATCTGCCTCCATTTTTAAATCTGTAAGATCGGGCATTCCTGTAACGTCATAGTTTATTACCGAATCTCTCACTACATCATACCAGGCAGCATGAGTAATTAATTCTCTTTTGATTACTATTTCGCCGTTCCGTAAGGCAAGACAATGAACTGTTTCATTTATTCTTAATACAGAAGAGCTGATAAAATATGATTTGCCCGGGTAAAAATCGTATCTTACTGAGGCATCAACCTGAGGAATTTCGCGCAGATTGCCCCAAACTTCGCTGGACGCAAGAACCGGCCCGGAAAAAGATTTGACATTTTGTGGCGGTTTCCAGTCTGAAGTATGTGTCCAGGGTGTTGGTGGTGTATATATTTCGGGATTCCAATGGATAGCTCCGTTTGTTTCTTTACGATGATACAACGGAAACTCTGGTCTCTTTTTTAGCGAAATTTGGTCAAGGTGGCCTGAGTTGGGATGTAGTACTACCGAGATTAAATCATTATCAATCTGAAGACCGGGAGCATCGCCTTGTACATGAAGATCGGAAAAGTAAGGTTTGGCCATAGCGTTTTCATTGTTGTAGTAAACCAAAAATACGCGGCTCGACTTTGCAGGCACATCAGCAAGAAAAGCCATTCGTGCTGTAACAGTTGGAAGCCAGATAGGAACTGACCGGGTTGGATTGCCATTTTTATCGGGAGCCAGATCATCCTCTTTGAGGTACTCCATAATATCGAAAACTTGCGATGAAACTTCTGTCAGTTTGTGCGTTTCGGGGTCAACTGCCACAACACGGATTTCCCGTTTAAGATCTTTAGTCTCATCGGGATAGAAGGGTAGCAATACCTCCACAGGTTCAGCTATTCTTGCAATACCTGCTGTTTCACTTAATACAATTGATTTATATCTTTTCCATGCAGGATCAAAAACCTGAGCCTCAGCAGGTGCAGTAATTGATTTAACCGCTGAAATAAGAATATCATTTTCGGAATTCTTTGCCGCTTTCTTCAACCTTACAGTCACTTTAACATCGTATTTTTCTCCCGGAATCCATTTTACCCAGCCAATAACGTAAGGTCGGTTATAAATTGAATTGTCTTGCGAAAGTCCTGCACCTGAAGGTGGACGATGTGTCAAAACCGGTTTATTCAAATCCTCAGTATCAGTTTCTTTATGCAGATTGGTAAAACGCAGTGTCTTTCCGTTGACAGCCACCTCTACCTCCATAATTGACGGGTAAGGGAGCTCAAGATCTGCTTTCAGATAGTAAAAAGGAATGGCTGGACAAGGATAACCCAACTCCATTTTACTGATAGTAAGCACTTCTTTTACAGCACTATTTACATTAACAGATCCTGCAAAAAGAAGGAGAAAAAATATAATACTTGCAAACAAATAATTGATTTTCATTGGTATTTGTATTTATGTTTATAATTTTAAACTCATATTATCGAACAGTAATTAAATTTCTTTTTCGGAGTTCCTTCACTCCATTTTCCCACGGACCACCTACTCCCCACATATAGTACGAGAAATACATTGTACTTTTCTGAGTAATCGGCACCCAGGGTTGAAATTCGGTGTAGTAATAATGTGCATCTCCATTACTTGGGTGGTTCATCCACATGTGAAGGAAATGAGGCTGAGTAACCGGATATGCTCCAACAAAGGTAATATCTGCTTTTTCGTCATAACCGGCGTTCCACCCTTCTTTCAAATTAAATAAATGTCCGTAATACTTCTCAGGTTTCATTCTGTATTGTTGCAATCCTTCAATTGCAGGAACGGTAAAAACATCTTCAACTCCATGAACTTCACCAAGTTCGAGAATAGGCTGAGGGCCTAAAACATTAGCTTCGGGATTTATAAATGTGAGGGCAAACCTTACTTCAAGTAACGGCGAATTTCCGTAAAGTGTAAAGGTCTTTTCAAGCTTATTGCCGTAATAATCGGCAACCATTTTCACCTGTACAAAATCACCTTTATCCTGAACCATAGTTGCATCGTAAACCTTATGTGTTTCCATGCTTCCTTGTCCAAGAAAATCTTCAAAACCTCCGTAAGGATAATAACCTCTCTCTCTGAATGGCCGCCTGTCGTCAATTGATTTTTCGGGCCAGAGCTTGAAGAGCAGATTATCCTTCCTGCTTTTTACGATATACTCTATAACTCTTGCTCCTGTTGACAATAGCGTTACCTGCACACTGTCGTTTTCGAGGCGGTATTCGTTTACACCATCGTTGTTCAGATCAATAGTATAAGCTCGTACAACTCCCTCAGCTTTTCCAACACCTAACTGACTGACAGACTCAACACCCAAAGCAGAAATTTTAACGGTATAATCTCCGGCTGCAAGTTTAAGATCGAACATCATATCCTGAAATTTACCCAGAGCCGCTGTATTAGTTTGGGTAGCGGTAAAGATTGGTTTTGCGGGTTTCTCTTTTGCAAATACCTGTACCTTAACAGGAAATGGAGTATCGCTTGAGAAATTATGAATACTTACCGGATACTTTACAAACGGTGCATGACTGTAAAGCAATCGGTGAACCGAAATAGCCGGCGGCATATCAAATATAGCCATTGTGGTTTTTTTCTTAGTCCCCCAACTAAAATTGGTAACAATCGGATTTGTAACATTCATTCCATTTGCCAGAGGACGAATCTTCACAAGGATTGTTTTTGAACTATTGGCAGGCAAAATAAACGCGGGAGCAATCGCTTCATCTGCTACCACTTCGGGTGGAAGCTGAAGATTCAAAGTACCGGAAACAGCATAATCATACGCGTTTGAAATGGTAATACGTAAAGTATAGTCCTTAACATCGGACTGTAAATCAATTTTATCGCCGAAATAATCTTCCAAAAATACGCGATCTAGCAATAACATTTGTAAAACATTTCTGTAAAGAGCAGGCCCCATCATTTTACCCTGATTTAATATGGCTACTTCTCTGCGATCCATAATTGCTTCCCACATCAGGTCGCGGGTTAACTTCTCACCTTTCTTAATAAACAAAACCATGCTTGGAATCAAATCACCCTCAAAAGACCCGGTGGTAGAGATAAATGGGATATTTTCGTTATCAATCTGTTTTTTGTTTCCTTCGATGGCAATATAACCATCGAACTTAAAAGAATCACTTTCAGCATCATACACCGGCCTGAAAGCATACCCTTTTTTACTGTGTGCATAATCAATCCATGATTGTTTATTAGCCATATCCTGCACCTGCAAACCCTTGTAATCCAAGCAGCCAAAGATGGGAGAAAAACCTACATCGGCAACTATCGGAAGATTTATCTTATTCATCCAGCCTGCTAATTCGTCTTTCATCCAGAAATCCATATAACCGCTAAAAACAAACCAACTGTTACCTTCGTTTAACCCTTTTCCTATTACTTCAAGCGGATGACCCTGTACGCAGGTAACGCTTTTCAACAATGTTTCAGCACCAAACCACCCTTTGTGCAGATCATAAGCTGTAAGGATTTTTTTGGTATTTTCGAGAAGCTCTTTTACCTGTTTTCGGGCTGAAGCATCTTTTGACGAAACAACGAAAATCTTCCTTGCACCGCTCTCAAGATAAAAAACATTCACTTCATTGAATTTTACAGCTCCGAACTGATAGCTTTTCAATTGCTGTCTCCATTGATCATCAGGCACAAATTTCTCAGTAAGTTTTTTCCCTGCCTCAGACTCGGGATCAGTGAATACCAGAACATTGCCGGTGCTAACCGTTTCTTCCAATTCCTTCAATGATGGGTTTTCAATTGTCTTGCATGTTTCAGAAAACAGTTGACTTACAAATCCTTCCTGAACCGATAAGCCGGGAATCTGCAAATCTTCGGCAATATCAATTTTGCTTTGTGCAATAGTATTTTTGATATTGGGTATGCTCATTTTAAAGAGATTGCCATACCGAATCCACTCTTTGTAGTCGTTATGCCAGTAATTGGTATATCCGTTGAACTGAACTTGGTTGCGGATAGCGTTTTTCATTGGGTCGAAAGAACCTTTAAAAGTGAAGTCATTCAGTGGCTGAGCGGCGACAGTACCGGCAGTCAAAACGAAAATAATAATTAAAAATGCAATCGAATCTTTCAGGAAAGTTTTCATAATTCATTATTTAGTATATACTTACAATAAAAAGACCTACATTCAGCATGAAACAGTAATTTTTGATGGTTAAAAATAGTAAATATACCTTTAATCTGAATGGAAAAACGAAACAAATATTTCAATTTGTATTTTATTTTTCGATCTGTTTCAATTTGCTTGGGTATTTTCCGGTTTTTGGATGATTTCATTGGTATATCACACATTTCCCAAGGCGTTGCCATTGGGTTAGGGTATGCTGCCACTACCTTAATGAACCACAAGGTAACCGGACGGAAGACTACTTCACTTTTCAAAGACCACAACATGTGAAAAATAGGCAATACAGGGTTGTAATATCCTAAACTCTGGATTCTATAAGGTTTACAGCAATTTGTTGAAGGCAAGTTTTGTTATAAATTTATATCCCGAAAAGCCCGCTTGCATCTTGCTTTAAGGAGGGAATTTTATTTTCTTTGCATTTCAATTTAGTTTAATTATGGCCATTACAATTAAAAATATTCCGACTCTTCAAAATGATGATGCTAAGGCTTTTATCAAAAAAGCTGATGCTAAATCAAAAAAACGTGCTACTGTTGATTTCAGCAAGGAATTAGAGGCTTCTCATGTCATTCTTGAGAAAGCAAAACTGCATTAATATTCTTGCAACTTGAGCTTTTTAGCAGACAGATGCACTTTTTCGGTACTCGACGAGAATGTACTCAAATCGGGTTAAATTTTCGATTGTGGTCATTCCGACTTGAACGAGTTTTTTTCGACCGATTGCATCGCATATTCCAAAGAACTTATTGGTAAGAGTTACTGTTTCAAATTAGATGAAAATCCTTTAGTATTAGTATGCGCTTTTACAGTTTCGAATGATAGTATAAAGGTAAATTCCCTACCCAACAGCAGAAAGAAAAAGCTGGTAAAATCTATTCCAAGACAAAAACATTTCAGTAGTTATCCGGCTGTGCTTATTGGTATATTAGGTGTCAATCAGAGTTTTAAAGGAATTGGAATAGGCAAAGAGTTGATGGATTTTATCAAATCATGGTTTATTGATACCAATAACAAAACTGGTAGCAGGTTTCTGGTAGTTGATGCCTATAATGAACCTATTGCGCTTAAGTATTACAGTAACAATGGTTTTGAATTTCTATTTAGTAATGAAGACCAAGAAAAAAAATACATGGGCATTTCTGCTGATAAACAATTAATTACAAGGTTAATGTATTTTGACTTAATTGTTTTATTCACATAATAGACACGGAAGTATTATGGATTCTAAATATACTGCCACTTCATGGCGGGGATTCGGACTTTCATCGTGGTCCACAGGTCGTCCACAAATTACACAGATTACACAGATTACACAGATTAACACAGATTTAATTGTGGCGGGGATTCTGCTTGGATAATGACTTGCATCTATAATTATGATTTCTAACATATTCCAAACACATTTTTACAAATATTATCCAACCACATATCTATATTTATTATACAACGTTTTTATCCCGGCAAAGTCAACAGGCTGAAGGCCTAACATATCCTAACCCAATGGCAACGCCTTGGGATGTGATGAAAACCCTAACCCAATGGCAACGCCTTGGGATAAGCCCGAAAATCCTCCGGCAAAATAGTACCCACATTTTCCCAAAAAAATTCGACCGGCAAGCCGGTATCGTTTTTCTTGCCCAAAAAATGTTCGTAGCGGTTCGCCCACTCACCGCACTCCCATTTTTTTCCTGTTACTCGGCTCTTCCTGGCTCAGAGGTGAACTGCAAGGCGCACAGCAACCGGAACCCTAAGTTGCTCGAGTTGATGTCGGGCGTGTTGTCGCTGCGGTTAGCCACACGGCTATTGCCGGCGTGGCTGCCCCACGAGCCGCCGCGCAAAACACGGCTAGAGCCTTTTGAAACACCGATAGGATTATTTTGTGACGAGTTGGAATAATCTCCATACCAATCGTTGCACCATTCCCACACATTGCCATTCATATCGTACAATCCCAGCTGATTAGGTTTTCGCGTACCTACGGGATGAGTTTTTTCTCCACTGTTTTTTCTATACCAGGCATAATCACCCAATTCGTTTTCGTTATTGGTTCCGGAAAATACAGTGCGGTTTTCTGCTCCGCCGCCTGCCGCAAATTCCCATTCTGCCTCTGTTGGCAATCGGAAACCTTTTACTTTTGTAATATCAGTTGTAATGTTTCCATTCGAGTCCAATAGGTTTCCATTTTTGTCATAAACTTTTGCAAAACCAGCCTTAACATTCAGTAGGTTACAACATTCAATGGCTTCAAACCAAGTTACCTGTTCAACAGGGTTGTTTTCGTTATCTTTGAAATCTGATGGATTGGATTTACCGGTGATGTTTACATATTCGGCCTGAGTTACCTGATATTTAGATATATAAAAATCATTTACTGTCACAGTGTGTTTATTATCCAATTTAAAAGTTCCGCCTTTAATTAATTCGAAAGCAAAATCAAACACAGGGAATGATTTAACTTCAGAATAAAACTTCTTAGCCGTATCCATGCCTGTAAATTCAAATGTCAAGGCAAATCCAAAATCTTCAATACACTGTTTTGCAAGGAAAAATTCGAGAATGGATTTATGTGAGAACTTCCAATTGTGTGTTATGTCGCGTGTAAGGAGCGATTGTCCCGTAATTTCGTAATCCTGCAGATCAATCAGGTTTTGTTTGCACAATTCGGCTGCGGTCTCTTTATCAATGCTCAGATTACCTGTTTGTTTGTGTTGGTTATAGATTTTTAAGGCTATAAGTTTCGAAAAGGTATGTAAATCCTTTTTGAACTTTTCGCGTGTTGTAGCCTCATATTTGCGTTTATTGGCTTCGCGTTCAATCCATTTTTCAATCAGCGTTTCGTAAATCTGATAAGTTGTTTTAAAATCCTGATTGCTGTCAACAAGGTAATCAATATAAGCGAGCAACATGGGCCGCACCATCAGTTTAGGCGAACTTTCTACAATTCTTTCAGCAGTATGTTTCTTTTTGCGGTTCCAAAATTTCAGGATTCCGTATTTTTTATTCAAATACTGTTTCACCTCTTTGTTATCGAAGGGCGAAAGGTACAGCATCGCAAGGGTATGAAACCCTTTTTCATCAAACCGTTTCACTTTCAGTTCATAGAACTGGCTTTGCTCTCCTGGGAAATATTGGGTTCTGCTTGTAATTACTACTTCCCTGAAATCGCGGGTAAGCTCGGCAATCTCATCAAGGCATTTAC
>CAILKW010000488.1 GCA_903834845.1 uncultured Bacteroidia bacterium
AGAAAAACTGCTTGCTATGGCAGGTGAAAAAGCAAAGAAAGAAGCGGAATTTACTCGTCTGATTGCAGAGGGAGATCAAAATGTTACTCTGACGAAATTTGTTGAAGGGATAAACAGTTTCAAATCAGCTTTAACCATCAAACCTGGTGATACAATGGCTTTGGCTCGAATTGCCGATGCAGAAAAACTGCTTGCTATGGCAGGTGAAAAAGCAAAGAAAGAAGCAGAATTTACCCGTCTGATTGCAGAGGGAGATAAAAATGTTACTGTAACTAAATATGCCGAAGGGATAAACAATTACAAATCAGCTTTAACCATTAAACCAGGTGATACAATGGCGTTGGCTCGAATTGCCGATGCAGAAAAACTGCTTGCGATGGCCGGTGAAAAAGCAAAGAAAGATGCTGAATTTACCCGTCTGATTGCAGAGGGAGATCAAAATGTTACTGTAACTAAATATGCCGAAGGGATAACCAGTTTCAATTCAGCTTTAACCATTAAACCAGGTGATACAATGGCGTTGGCTCGAATTGTCGCTACAGAAAAATTACTTGCAATGGCTGGTGAAAAAGCAAAGAAGGAAGCGGAATTTACGCGTCTGATTGCAGAGGGAGATCAAAATGTTACTATAACAAAATTTGTTGAAGGGATAAGTAATTTCAAATCAGCCTTAACTATCAAACCAGGTGATAAAATGGCGTTGGCTCGAATTGCCGATGCAGAAAAATTACTTGCAATGGCCGGTGAAAAAGCTAAAAAAGATGCTGAATTTACTCGTCTGATTGCAGAGGGTGATCAAAATGTCACACAGACGAAATATGCCGAGGGGATAAACAATTTCAAATCAGCTTTAACCATCAAACCAGGTGATGAAATGGCTTTGGCTCGTAAAGCTGATGCAGAAAAACTGCTTGCTATGGCAAGTGATAAAGCGAAAAAAGATGCTGAGTTTAACAGACTGATTGCAACAGGTGACGGAAATGTTACACAATCTCGATATTCAGAAGGGATTATAAATTATAATGCAGCCTTAAACATAAAACCAAACGATTCGATGACGTTGGCCCGTATATCTGATGCTGAAAAACTCAGATCTATGGCAGCAGAAAAAGCTAAAAAAGATTCTGAATTTTCTGTTTTGATCGCAAAGGGTGACGAAAATGTTAAACAAGCAAAATATGACGAGGGGATAAACAATTATAGAATTGCAATAAACATAAGACCTAATGATTCATTGGCATTTACTCGTATTGCCAACGCTGAGAAACTACGGTCCATGGTTGTTGAAAAAGCAAAGAAAGATGCCGAATTTAAAATGCATATTGCAGCGGGTGACGAAAATGTCAATCAATCAAAATACACTGATGCAATTAATAGTTTTAAATTAGCTTTAGGCGTCAAGCCTGGTGATCCAATAGCCTTGGTTAGAATTACAAATGCGGAAAAACTGCTCCTTCTGGCTGATGCGAAGGCAAGAAAAGATGCTGATTTTAAAAAGTTTATTGCAGTTGGAGACGAAAATGTTAATCAATCAAAATTCCCTGAAGCAATCAACAGTTTCAAAGTTGCACTGACTATAAGACCCGGTGATTCAGTTGCCTTGGCACGTATTGCTAATGCCGAAAAATTATTGGCTATGGCAGTTGAAAAAGCAAGAAAGGATGCTGAATTTGCAAGATTGATTGCTAAAGGAGACGAAAATGTAAATCAATCGAAATATGTTGATGTAATAATAAGTTTTAAAGCAGCTTTGGACATCAAACCAGGTGATTCAATAGCTTTGGCACGCATTGCAGATGCAGAGAGAATACTTGCTTTGGCAGCAGAAAAAGCCAAGAAAGATGCAGAATTTGCAAAATTGATTGCATTAGGAGACGAAAATATGAATCGGTCAAAATTCACTGATGCTATTGGCAATTTTAAGGCTGCACTGAATATCAAGCCTGACGATTCAATGGCTTTAGCTCGTATTACTGATGCCGAAAGACGAATTACGTTAGCAGCAGAAAAAGCTAAAAAAGATGCAGAATTTGCCGGATTGATAGCCACTGGAGACGATAATGTCAGCAAAGTTTTATATGAAGAGGCAATCAGAAATTTCACTGATGCGTTGACAATCAGACCCGGTGATCCTGGTGCAAAAACAAAACTTGCTAATTCAGAAAAAATTATGGCGAAACTCCAGGCTGAAAAAGCAAAAGTAGAGGATGATTTTAACCGTTTAGTGTTAAAAGGTGACAATAATGTAACCGAAAAAAAATACAATGAGGCTATAAACAGTTATAAGGGTGCTTTGGATATCAAACCAAATAATCAGGTTGTTGTGAACAAATTGAACAATGTTACTCAACTTTTGGCACTTCAAACTGAAGCTAAAAACAAGCTTGAATCAGAGTTTAATCAGTTAGTTGTTTCAGGCGATGCCAATGTTAATACAAAAAAGTATAATGAAGCAATTACTTTATACAAAAGTGCCTTAAAAATAAAAAACGATGATATAGTTAATTCAAAGATTTCTGAAGCACAGCGGCTTATTCAATTGGTAGAAGCTGAACGCGTGCGTCTGGAGGCTGAGAAAGCTCGAATGGACGCCGAAAAACAGGCTATTGCTCTGAAGCAGCAAAAATACAAAGAGGCGGTTGATAAGGCTGATATGCTTTTTGCTTCGAAAAGCTATCCCGAGTCTAAGGTGGTTTATCAACAAGCACTTTCTATTGACAAGGCTTCTACCTATCCTGTTGTGAAAATCCGTGAAATTGATACAATTATTGCACAATTACAGGCAGAAGCACTTGTACGTGAGCAGGAAAATGCCAAAGCAAAACTTTATGATGAGGCGTTAAAAATTGCTGATGAAAATTATAAAACTAAGAAATGGAATCCGGCTCTTACGTATTATACCAAAGCATCTGATATTCATCCCAATGAAGTTTATCCTAAAACTAAAATACAAGAGGTTAAAAACATTATTGATCAGGAAATTGCTAACATAAAGTTATATAATGATGCAATGACTCGTGGTAGTGCGAATTTTTCCGCTAAACTATACTCCGATGCACTCACGGCATATAAGGAAGCTCAAAAAATCAAACCTTATGAAATCTTACCACCGGAAAAAATCAAGGAAATTCAATTAATTATCGATTCTTTTGCCGCGAAAGCTCTTGCAGATCAAAAATCAGCTGAAAACGATAAACTTAGCACTGATGAAAAGTTATATCTGGAGAAGATTCAGATGGCGGATGAAAACTTCAAGAAATCGCAATGGTCTATGGCAAGATTCTATTACATTGAAGCATTGAAAATTAAACAAAGCGATAACTATTCCTTAGAGAGGGTTGATGCTTGTGATAAAATGATTGATTCAGGAATCACTGCAGAAAAGATGCTTGAATACAAGAATAAAATTACTAATGCTGACAATGAAATGAAATCGCAAAACTATAGTTCAGCAAAGTTTTATTATAAAGGAGCTTCTGAAATTTTAAAATGGGAACCCTATCCTCAGCAACAGCTTAAGGAAATAGACAGAATATTTGCTGCAAGATTAAACGAGTCGGATCAGAGGATTTTTAAAGAAAACATAGGTAAAGCTGACGAGGCATTTAATAAAAAGGAATACCCGTCTGCAAGGTTTTATTATAACAAGGCACTGGAAATTGGTCAGAACGATTATGTCACTACACGTTTAAAAGAGATTGAATCTATTGTAAATGGGGCAGAAGCGAAGAATAATAATGCAGCATACAACGATTTAATTAAAAAAGGTGATGAAGCTATTATTCAGAAAAACACACCAATTGCCCGTTTTTATTATTTAAAAGCGAGTGTTTTAAAACCTGAGGAGAATTATCCTAAAGAGAAAATAAAGAAAATTGATTCAGGAGCAATTAACCCTTAGAAAATCGCAGTTTTCTTCTTTCACCTATTTTGTTATGTGCTTAAAATATTTTAAATATGAATAATATAACGATACATTTAGCCGAAGGATTCGAAGAAATTGAGGCAGTCACAATTATAGATGTTTTGCGCCGTGCCGGACTTGAAGTAGTAATTGTATCTGTTACAGGAAGTCTGATTGTAAAAGGATCTCATAATATTGAATTAAAAGCTGACTTTCTGTTTGAGAAAGTTGATTATACTAAGGGGCAAATGATTATTCTTCCAGGTGGTATGCCAGGCACAAAGAACCTGAATGAACACGATGGACTAAAAATTCAGATATTAAAGTATCACGAAAACAACAAGTATCTTGCTGCCATTTGTGCAGCTCCTATTGTATTCGGAAATCTTGGAATTCTGAAAGGAAAAAGAGCTGTGTGTTATCCGGGATTTGAGGAGCATCTGCGTGGAGCAGAAGTGTCTAACAATCAGTGTATGATTGATAATAAGATTATAACAGCACGTGGTGTTGGTGCGGCTCTTAATTTTTCGCTCGAATTAGTCAGGATTTTGGTAGGAGAGGAGCGTGCCATAAATCTCCGTAAAGCAATGTTGATTGAGTATTAATTCAGGTAAATAATGTAAAAATTTTAGGAATCCTTGCCGTTAAAAATCCTTCGCACACCTTACACGAAAAATCCGGCGGGGATTCCTTTTTTGCTACAAAAATCATTGATACCCGGTTTACAGTTTGGAAACTCTTTCCATAATCTCCATACACATTCGGCCATTATGATATGGGCATTTCCAGAATCCTGCTTTATCGCCTTTACTTACTAACCCTGAATCTGAAACAGCATTGAACCATTCCCCCGATTTATGATCAACCAGTTTCTGATTAATATAATTCCAGCAACTTATGGCTTGCTTCAGGTAAAGTTCCTTTCCGCTAAGTTCAAAAGCATTTAATAATCCTACAACAGCCTCTGCCTGTGGCCACCAGGCTCGGGTGTTGTCAATGTGTCCCGTTAAATAATCTTTTTCGTTTACCAGACTGCCGTCAGGTTGTAATCCTTCACTGGCTGCATCTGCAATATGTAAGCTTATATTTTCAACTTTCTTTATTAGTGTTTGATCTCCAAGAATATGAGCCGCTTCAACCAATAACCACGAACATTCAATGTCATGTCCGTAAGAGTTTATAGTAGAATTACTTTTCCAGTTATTGGTTAGAAATATTTTAAGATGAAATGTTTGAGGATCCATAATTTTATCAGTAAATATCAGGATCAAATTTTTCAGACGCATAGCAAGTTTTGGGTCGGGCCATACTCTGTAAAGATTAGCATAAGCTTCCATAAGATGTAGATGCGTATTCATGGTTTTTTCATCATTGGGGCTTTTCTCTCCGATCAGAAGGTCTTTTGTACGTTTCCATTCACGGTCGAAGGCTTCAAAATAGCCATCAAAATTCGGATCTACTGCATATTTTTCAATCTTTTCAAAGATATCCTTTGCTTTATTCAAAGCCTCTTGATCTCCTGTAGCACGGTAATATTCCGAGAGTGCATAGATAAAAAATGTCTGAGAGTAAATCTGCTTCCGCTGGTCGGATGGTTGTCCTTTTAAGTTGACACTTCTGTAAGCTCCTCCAAATTTGGGATCTATAAAATGTGCAAGAATGTAATTTTTTGATCGCTTTGCAGCAGTTAGGTATTGGGTATCCTTTGTTAGGCGAAAAGCCGAAGAAAATGTCCACAAAATGCGGGCATTCAGAATCCCACCCTTATCAGAATCTGGATATTTCTTTTCCTGATAATCAATTCTTCCATAGAAGCCTCCGTTTACCGGATCAACCACATTTTTCATCCAATATGGTAATATATTAATAATCAGATTTTTATAAACATCTGATTTTAACTGCCTGAGTAGAATAAGGTTTTTATTGGCATCTTTAATATCCTTGGTCTCCACTCTCTGATTTCCAATCTGAAAACAGACTAATACAATAAGGTAAATAAGTTTCATGGTTTTAAGTATTTATTTGTTCAACTTGCGAAGTTCGGTTCTAATGTATTTACCTCCATCTGTAAGATCATCTTCTTTCCATCCACCTTCTATTGAAGCACCAGGCAGCATTAATGCGGTGGTTTCTTTTTTGTCTGTAACATTCCAAATAGCCCAGCTTAATCTGTTTTTCTCCATCCACTCCATCCAAACAGCAGTTTTTTCGCGATTAAATTCCCCGTTTCCATTCGATTCACCAACTCCCCATTCGGTCACAAACAGAGCAATTCCCAGTTTTAATGCCAATTCTGCCTTTGCGCGAAGCTTTTCCTGATGGTTTGGGTCTGAAGCATAGAAATGAAAAGAATATACAAGATTGTCAAAACCCGTAATCGGGTCAGCAGCTGCAATATCAACATCCTGATCCCATCGCGGACTTCCAACAACAATTACGTTTATTTTGTCGTATTGACGGATAGTTTTAATGACTTCAACAGAGTATGCTTTAACAATATCCCAGCTTTGTTTGGCCGGTTCATTATAGATCTCATAAATCACATTCGGTATTCCCGAATATTTCTGAGCCATTATGGTAAAAAAAGCTTTCGACTCCTCTAAATGTTGTTCTGCATTGTGGTCGTGCCAGTCAATAAGTACATAAATCCCATTTTTAATAGCTTGATCAATAACTGTCGTCATTAGTTTTAATTGTTCTTCGCGATTTTTCAAATAGCCACCATCGGGTTGAACACCCATTGATGCACGGAGAAGTGAAATCTTAAAATCCTTTGTTAACCAGTCAACCACTTTGGTATTGTAGTATTTTTTTCCTCCCCAAAGGCTCCAAGATAATGATATTCCGCGCAATTGGGATGATATTCCGGCATTGTTTACCATCTGGTTTCCTTTTATCTGAAGTGCGCCATTAATTTGAACAGGGCTACGTTGTTTTGCCATTGAATTAAGACAAATAAAAAGGAGAAGAGCTGAAAAAACAAATGATATTTTCATGATATTATTTAAAATATTGGTTATTAATTATTTAATAGTTATTTGCCGATATATTTTGAGGGTAGTACCCCAAATTCGTTTTTAAAATGTTTGCTGAAATACTTTGGATCATTGAACCCAACCTGAAAAGCAATTTCTGATACATTCATCTGACTTTTAGTTAAAAGGAGTGCTGCCCTTTTTAATCTGAGCGAACGGAGGAATTCCAAGGGAGGTTTTCCTGTTAGTGCAAGGATTTTTTTATAAAGTAAGGTTCTGCTCATTCCTAAATCGCGGCTCATAGTTTCAACGGAGTAATCGGTATTGGCAATATTTTTTTCAACTAATTCAAGTGACTTGCGCATAAACTGTTCATCAAGAGATGTAACAGTAATATCTTGAGGTTCGATTTGTAGCTTATTTCTGAACAGCAGTCGTAAATTTCTTCTTAAATTGATGAAATTGGCAATTTTAGCTTCCAGTATCTGAAAATTAAAAGGTTTTGTGATATAATCATCGGCACCTGTCTCTAATCCCTCGAGTTGTTGTTGTTCTGAAGATTTTGCGGTTAATAAAATGAATGGAATATGGCAAATAGTTCTGTCGGTTTTGACTCTTCGGCATAATGTTATACCATCTATCCCCGGCATCATAATATCGCTGATAATCAGGTCTGGAACAATCTTCTGAATTTTCTTTAAAGCTTCCTCACCATTCGATGCTTCATGAATCTGGTAATGTTTAAGCAGGTTATCTTTGAGGTAAAAGCGGAGATCATCATTGTCTTCAGCAATAATAAGAATTGGCCTTTCGGAAAGGAGGAGTATTTCATTTTTTTCAGGAATGATAACAGGCGTTTGGTTTATCTCTACATCCGGCACGTCAGTGGGTACAATACTTAATTCTGAATTATTTACAGGAAGAAAAACTGTAAAACAACTTCCTTTTCCCAATTCGCTCGTTACAAAAATCTCTCCTCCATGTAGTTTGACAAATTCCGCCACAAGCGAAAGTCCAATTCCTGTCCCCTTTTCAACTTGGCCGGTAGAGTCAACCTGAAAAAAACGGGTGAAAATTTTTTCAATTTTGTCAGCAGGAATTCCAATACCCGTATCTTCGATTTTTATTACAATATAGGTTGTTATGTCATTGTTATTTAGTTGTTTATTATTTGTTTCTGTAGATAGCCCGACAGTAACATTTCCATTTCCAGGCGTAAATTTGAAGGCATTCGAAAGCAGATTGAACATTATTTTTTCCAGCTTATCTTTGTCGAAATAGGTATTCAGGTCTTTTATTTTTGTTCGGAAAACCAATTGTATATGCTTCTGTTCACTCAGATTACTGAAAGATGAAACTACATCACTCAAAAAGGCCACAATATCGCCAAATGAAGGGTTAAAGTTGAAACCCTGAACTTCCATTTTCCTGAAATCAAGCAATTGATTCACCATAAGTAGTAATCTCTTTGCGTTCTGTTCAATAAGCTTCAAGTATTTCTCTTCTGGTTTTGCTTTAAGTTCAGTAAGTAATTTTTCAACAGGAGCCATTATTAAAGTCAGCGGAGTTCTGAATTCATGTGAAATGTTTGTGAAAAATTTAATTTTTAATGAATCCAGTTCGTGAATGTGTTGAGCTTCAAGTCTTTCATGTTCAATTCGCATATTGATTCTTTCTCTGACCAAAATCAGGTGTCGAAGAAGTATTAACATTGAAAATATAATGATTGCATAAATAATATACGCAATCCAACTTTTCCAGAAAGGAGGAAGCACCACAATTGTAAGAGAGATTTCTTTTCCCTCTTTTTTGCCCTTTAACTCTTTTACTTTGAAAATATATGTTCCATTGGTAAGGTTTGTATAAGTTGCCGAATTCTTTCTACCTTCAGCTGTAATCCATTGTTTGTCAAATCCTTCAAGTTTATAAGAATAAGAATTTTTTTCTGGAAAAAAATAATTTAGTGCGATAAACTCAATGGTAAACGAGTTCTCGTGATACTTAAGTGCGATTTTCTCAGTATTAAAAATAGGTTTTTCCAACAAAATACGGTTGTTGTAAATCTTTCGGTATGCAATCCTTTTATTCAAAATCCGAAAATCGGAAAAAATCATTTTTGCAGACGTTGTGTCTTCAATAATTTCATCAGGATAAAAGGCATTTAATCCGTCAGGACCGCCAAAGAAAATCTCCCCATCGGAGGTGCAGAGTGCCGATGATTGGTTAAATTCTTTACCCTGAAGACCATCTGTAATGTTATAGTTGGTGAAGGAAAAATCAAAGTTATTAATGTTTTGCACATTATAAAGCTCAAGTTTGGATATCCCGTTTCTTGAGCTTATCCACATATTCCTATATTTATCTTCAACAATTCCATGCACACTGTTGGATGGTAATCCGTCTGTAATAGTAAACTGTCTGAATGAATTTGAGGTACGGTCGAGGAGGTTTAATCCGTTTTTAGTACAAATCCATAAAAATCCCCTGCTATCCTCGAAACTGTTGACTACATTGTTATCTCCGATAGAGTTTTTATTATCTTGCTGATGCTGAAAGCATTTGAAAGTTTGAGTTATATTATCGTAGTACGACAGACCGTTAGTGGTTGATGCCCATATTATATTGTTTTTATCGCGAAAGAGTGAGATAATAAAGTCGAAGCAAAGGTTGGAGTTGCGGGTATTTAGCCTGGTAAATTTGCCGGTTACCGGATCAAACTGATTAACTCCTCTTCCCAGAGTTCCAATCCACAGATTGTTCATATTGTCTTCGCAAATCCCATAGATCCTGTCGTCAGATATTGATGTTGAATCTTCTGATATATATTTGTAAACTGTGAATTTTCGGGATATTGGATCATACTTGTTCAATCCTCCAAAATATGTTCCGACCCACAATTTTTCGGTGTGATCCATAAAAAGAGAAACTATTATATTGCTGCTCAATGTATTGTTGGATGAATTGTTTATTGGAATCCGAGTATTTTTTTGAGTTTTTCGGTCGAGATAATTAAGCCCTCCGCCATCAGTACCAATCCAGATATTTCCTTGATGATCTTCAATAATTGCATTTACATCATTATGGCTCAGGCTATTGTTATCGCCAGCCATGTTCTTGTATATTCTGAATTTATTGATGTTCTTCTTATAATAATTAACCCCTTTTTTTGTTGTTCCAAGCCATACAATGCCATCACGGTCGCAATGGACATAAGACAAGCCATTCGATGAGAGTTTTTGGTTGTCAAAAGGCTGATGTTTGATATTAGTGATTTCTAAAAGTTTTTTATCAATAATAAAGGCACCGCCACCGTCAGCGGCTACCCAGATTAAACCATCAATGTTTTGAGCGATAGAACCAATTCTTTTTAAATCGGCTGTTTTTGCCATTTTTTCTTTAAAAAGGGAGACCCATTCTTGTTTAACTATATTAAAGAGATACAGCCCGTACACGTTGCCAACCCATAGATCATTGTCACGATCAACAAACAATCTGGAGATACTATTCGTAAGACGATCCGATTTATCGGGTATAGTAAATTTCTCAATGCTTTTATTATGTGTATCATATTTGATAATAAAACTGTTTTCGGAACTCATCCAAATATTACCGTTTCGATCTTGTACGATGCAAGTGATTCGATTAAGAGCTGCATTACAATTCGTACTGTCAAATAAAATGTGGTGGATTGAACCATCTGAGATATTGTTAAAAAAACATCCGTTGTTGGTTCCGATCCAGATATTTCCATTTAAGTCTGAGGTCATTGCGTTGATATAATGAATGTCGCTGCAATTATGTGTTGCTGAGGCGGAATAATCAAAATTGGAAAATTCATAAGTACTGCCGTTTAGAATACTTACACCATGCTCAGTTCCTATCCAAAAATTGCCTTTTTTGTCCTCTGTGATGGCATTTATATTGTTATTTACAATGGATCCGTTGGCTGTATTTTCATAGGTAAAAACCTCAAAACTGGTTCCATCAAACCGATTTAAACCGGCATTGGTTCCGAACCAGACGAATCCTTTCGAGTCACGATAAATGCAATTTATTTGGTTTTGCGACAATCCGTTATTAACATTCAATTGTGAAAAGACATACCGGTTTTCCTGCCCGCACAAGTAAAGGTTAGTTGCAAGTAATCCCAGTATTGTCATGGTAGTAATACCAATCCTGCACCATTGGAGACAATCTGTCGAAAAGTATTTTAAAACTCTTGAAACAATCAATGAATCAGGCTTTTTCACACATAAAAAGTGTTAAACAAATTATTTGTAACTTTAATAATACAGGAATATTTACCTGTAAAAATTAAGGTGATAAAGATAGATAAATGTGAGAGATTAAGTCATGTAAAACACTTCTGTTAACAAATAAACCATATTTCTGAAACAAATTGCACCCATGCTCACCACAAACAAGATACTTTAAAAAAACAAACGATACACCAGATTCGCTGAGGCAAAGATTACATTTGGGAACATATTTTAATAAGGTTTAACTAAAACGATCTGCTAATATCATCACGAATCAATGAAAATTCAAAAGTACATATATCTGATCATCGAGGGGATCATCTACCTTGTTATTATCGCAATTATACTAATATTAATTAATAATTTATGAATTTTAAATTTCTTGAACATGAAGGACAGAACATCAGATTTACAGGGACAGAGTATTAACAATTTATCTAAAATCTATGAAAAGTAAACAAATTTTTCTTTATTTATTGATTTTCTTGTCTATGGGAGCATGGGCACAGAAAAAAATTACCGGTAAAGTGACTGATTTCAGCAGTTCCGAAACTTTACCCGGTGTAAATGTGCTGGTTAAGGATAACAACACAATCGGTGCAGTTACTGATATTGATGGTCGTTTTACCATAACTGTTCCCAATGAAAAGAGTACACTTACCTTTTCTTTTATTGGTTTTGCTTCCCAGGAGGTTTTTGTAGGGAAACAAACAGTCCTTAATATACAGATGAGGACTTTGGTTCAAGGTCTGGATGAGGTTGTTGTTATTGGTTATGGTACTATGAAAAAGAGTGACCTTTCTGGCTCCAGCGTTTCAGTATCTGGTGATAAATTAAAAGGTTCGATTGGTGCAAATCTTGATCAGGCATTGCAGGGGCGTGCAGCAGGTGTCACTGCTGTTCAAACATCAGGTCAGCCGGGTGCTTCAGTTTCTATCAGGGTTCGTGGTCAGGGAACGTTAAGATCGAATGCTGCTGAGCCATTGTATGTTGTTGATGGTGTTCCGGTACAAAATATCAGTCAAAGCGGTGCATCAGTCGGCTTAGGCGATAAATTAGGAAATGGTAGTGTATCAACATTTTCAGGATTATCAGCCATAAACCCATCTGATATACTTTCTATGGAAATTTTGAAAGATGCTTCAGCCACAGCTATTTATGGGTCGAGAGGTGCTAACGGTGTAGTTTTGATTACAACAAAGCGAGGCAAATCGGGCGATGCAAAATTTTCGTATGAATTTAATTTTGGTACACAGGAGCAGGTAAAGCGTGTAGATGTAATGAATTTACGTGAATATGCACAGTATAGTAAGGATTATGCCGCCGAAATAAACGGACGTGATCCACGTGTCGAATTACAGGATCCTACCTTACTTGGCGAGGGCACAAATTGGCAGGATGCTGTTTTCAGAAGCGCACCAATGCAAAGCCACCAGATCAGTGCCACAGGTGGATCGGAAAAATCGCGCTATTTTATTTCAGGCAGTTATTATAAGCAGGATGGAACAGTCATTGGCTCTGATTTTAACCGTTTTACCGCTCGTGTAAACCTTGATGCTGATTTGAAAAAAGGGTTTAAAATCGGAACTAATTTTATGCTCTCACGCTCACAGGAACACATCGGTCTGAATAATAGCTCGGAAGGTATTATTAGTGTTGCCTTGCGTACTAACCCTGATGTGCCTATTTATAATACAGATGGATCATATTCAGGCGATGAACGCGAAGGTTCTCCTGGCAACGTTAATCCGATTGGTAAAGCATTGAGCGAGGTAAACTTTTTAAAACGTAATAATTTCACGGGAAATGTTTACAGTGATGTTACAATTATTAAGGGTTTAACATGGCGTTCAGAAGTGAGTGCCGATATAAGCGGATCAAATGGATATGTATTTACTCCAACGTTTAAATATGGTTCTGTTACAAATAGCACAAACTCTTCCTCGCACCAGTATAATCAAGGCTTTTTCTGGCAGGTGAAAAATTACCTTACTTATGCGCAGCAATTTGGAAAACACAATGTTACAGCATTATTAGGTCAGGAAGTTTCAGAATCTAATTGGGAATATCTAAGAGGAGCAAGCTCTGGCTTAACCAGTAACGATATTCAGGAACCTACCTTAGGTGATCCAAAAACTATGACTGTTGGTTCCGGTAAGGGCAGTGGTTCTATGGCCTCTTTCTTTGCCCGTGGTAATTATGCTTATAACGAAAAATATTTTGCTACTTATACCTTCCGTAGGGATGGATCCTCAAATTTTGGCCCCGAAAACCGTTGGGCACCATTCCATGCATTTTCAGTTTCATGGAGAGGTTCAAATGAGGCTTTTATGCAGAATATTAAAAACGTACTCAGTAATTTCAAGATTCGCGCGGGTTGGGGACAAACCGGAAACGCAAATATTGGAGGATACCGCTGGGGAGCTTCAATAACAAAAATGGCTACCGGGCTGGGGCAGGGATTCCGTCAAACTAACATCGCTAATCCTTTCATTACATGGGAAAAACAGGAACAGGTAAATGTAGGTTTTGATCTTGGCTTCTTTAAAAACAGAATTGAACTCATAATTGACCTGTACGATAAAACCTCATCGGCTATGTTGATGGACATGCAGCTACCTTCATACATGGGTACAAGCGGAAATGGATCTATCCGATTAAATCCTCCAATGGGAAACTTTGGTAAAATTCAAAATCGTGGTTTAGAAATTTCATTGAACACCAGACCATTAGAAGGTAATTTTTCATGGAACAGCGATTTGTCTATTACCATAAATAAAAATAAGCTGTTAGGA
>CAILKW010000489.1 GCA_903834845.1 uncultured Bacteroidia bacterium
CCAATTGCCCCAGTAGTCCCTGTAAGTCCATTTTCTCCATTGGTTCCGGTTATTCCTGTATAACCAGTTAGACCATTCTCTCCAGAAAAGCCAGTAATACCTGTTGTTCCAGTTTCTCCGACTTGTCCAGTTGTGCCTGTTAATCCTATTACACCTATTTGACCTGTAACACCAGATTCCCCAATTGCCCCCGTAGTCCCTGTAAAGCCATTTTCTCCAGTAGTACCTGTTGCTCCTATCTCTCCTGATGCCCCAGTATTCCCAGTTAGCCCAGAACTACCTGAAGCTCCAGTAATCCCGGTTTCTCCTGAGCTTCCCGTTTGGCCAAAAGCTCCAGTAATCCCGGTTTCTCCTGAGCTTCCCGTTTGGCCAAAAGCCCCAGTAATCCCGGTTTCTCCTGTGTTTCCCGTTTGGCCGAACGTTCCGGTTAGCCCTGTATTGCCCCTTTCTCCTGTATTACCAGTTTGGCCAGAGTTTCCTGTCGCTCCTGAACTACCTGTAGTGCCCCTTTCTCCTGTAATACCCATAGCCCCAGTTTGTCCTGTTGTACCTGTGATACCAGTTTCTCCTGTGTTTCCAGTTTGACCTGTTGCCCCAGAAATTCCTGTTTGTCCAGTGTTTCCCGTATGACCAGTAGCTCCAGTTGCACCTTTAGTGCCAGTTTGTCCCGTTTCTCCCGTTTCTCCTGTTGCACCAGTAACTCCAGTTTGTCCCGTTTCTCCATCACTTCCAGTTTGCCCAGTTTGCCCTGTGTTTCCTATCTGGCCAGTCGTTCCCGTTTCTCCTGTTGTGCCTGTGAAACCAATTTGACCAGTTGTCCCTGTATTCCCCGTTTGACCTGTTGCTCCCGTTATACCCATTAAGCCTGTAGTTCCGGTTTGCCCTGTTATACCTGTAAAACCAGTTTCTCCAGTTATCCCCGCAATACCCGTTTGACCCGTAACTCCGGTTTGTCCAATAACTCCAGTTGCTCCAGTTAGGCCGGGCTGTCCAACCATCCAGGGTAAATTGCATAAATTAAACCATTGGTTTGATGGTTGACGATAAAACAATACGCACATTGAATCTAAATCGTATACCATTAAACCATTGGCAGGAGCAATAATTGCAATACGCTCTAATGCAGTCATGCGGGGGATTAATAGCCCCTTGTTGTTAGAGACAATGTCTAATGCAGCAGATACATCAGGTAGTGCACCAGTTGGGTTTATCCCAACGTTTTGTTGTGAATATGCTGAAAGTTCTGAAATTAAGATGATAAACAATATAACATATTTCCCCCATTCTTTTCGGAATAGTATTCTAAATAGGAGGTTTTTTGTTAAATTCATGTAATGTAAACGGGCTGATTTTATCGCACTAAAGTTACTTTTCCTTCATATCGATATTCTTTCCCTATGTAATTTGTAGCAATTATTATCCAAACGTATACTCCCAAGGGGGCTTTTACGCTTGTGCCTTTCGATTTGCCATCCCATCCCATGCTAATATCGTTGCTGTGAAATAATTCTTCTCCCCAGCGATTATAAATCATCATAGTATATTTTACAGGCTCAAATCCAAGAGTGACGGGCTTGTAGGTGTCGTTTACTCCATTTCCATCAGGAGTGAAGCTATTTGGAATCCAAACACCAGAGCTTTCTTCGGTGCTTACTAAAGTCCAGTTTGGGAAAAAGTTTTCGGGTGAGACATCACTAATGCTTACTTCATTGAAAACAGTGTCGGATATTCCGAAAGGACCCCAATCTCCCCACGTTCCTATAACAGGATTGTAGCGCATTCCTTTTAGAAATCGTAGTTGTATTTTGATGTTGTTGTCAATATCTTCAGGATTTTTAAAGCGAAATTTTATATCAACAAGGGGTTTCTGCAAATATTGCGCATCGACCAACCAAAATCGATCGGCTATGCTGAGGGGGTCTATATTGCTTAAATCGTTCACCCCAATTGGGAATGGATTGTTTAGATTATCATCGGTAGGGTAGGTGGCGAATACAATATTTCCGTCGAAAGGGTTGGATGTAGATTTAGTGGTTAGGGTGACATTTAAATCGTTGGCTGCATTAGATGTTCCAAAGGGAACATTGTAGGTGCCCAAAGTATTTCCAATGTTCCATTGCAATTCGCCATATCCTTGCGAGGGTTTTGTTTCGCTTAAAATGTAATTACTGAGATAGTTGAGTGCAGTTGGATTGCTGTTGTTCAGAATTATTCGTTTTGCATTTAATAGTAGGGGGGCATCAATATTGATATTTCCATTCACCTGGCAAAGTGAAATATTCAAAGTCTTGGCCGAATTTTCAATGGTAAGATTTTCGAAATGAGTAGGGGAGATGCCTTCAATTGACTGAGGGGTGGTTCCATTCATAAGTACTTCGCCATCGGGCACGGGCTCGATGTTTACGAGTATATTGTTGTTGGCATTATTGACAATATTTCCCTGAACAATCATTTTTCCATCTAAATCAAGTTTTCCGTCGGCGCCGCTGTTCAGATTTACATAATTCCCGGTGATGACAAGGTTGGCTCCTTGTGAAACTACTATGGAGTTTCCATTGTTTATCATGTTCTGAGATTGCACTATGCATGGTGAAACACCACATAATGAACCCATGAGAAAGAAATTAATAAAGAAACAGTTTTTATTATATTGCTTAAACATCTGTTTTTCTGAACTAAAGATATAATTGAATCATTCGGATTTATAGTCATCAAATATACAAATTTATTTTAAACATAATTCATATAGGTAAAAAAATCATAGTAATTTAATGTTGAACGCTGTGAATTGGCTAATTAAACTCTATAAGCATCAGCTAATCAGTAGGAATAAAAAACATAAACTGAATTAAAGCACAAAAGGGCGCAATTTTAATTGCGCCCTTTTGGATTATGTGAAATAGGAGTTTATTTTAATTGATTACCTTAAGAATGATTCAATGGTTCAGTGAGTTCATACAAAAGATTCGCCATGTTTTTATCATTATTGTTACAAATGTCAGGATTAAATTCTAAAAATATTATAGCCAATCAATAGTCACTTCTGCTTCTATGCTTCCTTGATTAAAGAGAATGAGATATGGATTGTTTTCGTCGCCGATTGCCATCATTTCGATAGTTTCATCAGAATCGGAATTCAGGATAACAAATTGGGCTCCGGGCACTAAATTAGTGAGGGATGCAACGGTATACACCTTGATGTTGTCACCTCTTATGACTTTAAAACGCGCTTTTTTACCAACAATATTTACCTCTCCTGAATTCTTTTTTTCTTCGGGAGCAATGATAACCGTAACAGCATCGTGTTCGGTGTGGCTATCTGCATAAAACTTTGAATGATCGAAAAATGCCTTGGAATACTCGGGTTTGCCTTTATACATTCTGGCAATTTGAAGCAAATTATCGAACATTATTTCGTTAAGTGCCTTTCTTTCATCTGAAATTGCGAGCGCAAGATTTTTGACAGTACTAATTTTTTGTTGTTGAGTCATCCGGGCTGGTTCGAAAACACCTAAGAGGTCAACAAATGCTAATTTGACGGTAGTTCCCAAGTCGGGATGAGCCGTATATTTGTCAATAAAATAATTGATTTTATCTACAATATCATCCATATGTGGCTGAGTGTAGGTTTTCATTTCAGTAGCAAAAAAGTCTTTATAAACAGGAGATTTCTTTTTATGGAAAGTAGTAATGTTTCCGACTGTACGTCTAACAAGCTCAATATATTCAGCTTTAATTTCGTCTACCGTCATGGTGCTTGAAAGTTGGCTTGAATAGGTGAAGGATTTATTGTTAAGCCCTGTTTTGAACTGTGTAAAAATTGGGGTGGTATCCGCAATCATTGCATCAAACTGATGGTCGGTGTTGTTGGTCACTATTTTCACAAGAAAGTCTTCTGTTCCATCTTTCATTCGATTGTCGATTATTTTGGAATCGTAGAATAGGTTTTTAAAATATTTTTCGAATAGCATAAATGTATAAGTTTAATTTTGGAAGCGAAAGTAATATGATACGATTTTTTACGCAAATCATTTTATTAACATTACATCAACAATTAATTCACAATAATTACAGAATACAACATTTAATAAGGGATGTAAAGTAATGAACATATGTTGAAAAGTTTTATGAAGATGGTTTTTAGCCGTTAAAAACTCGCATCGTCAAAAGCTCCGGAGTCGGTTTTCAAATGAAAACTCCTATCGTCAAAAGCTCCGGAGTCGGTTTTCAAATGAAAACTCCTATCGTCAAAAGCTCCGGAGTTGGTTTTCAAATGAAAACTCCTATCGTCAAAAGCTCCGG
>CAILKW010000490.1 GCA_903834845.1 uncultured Bacteroidia bacterium
AAATTAAGTTAGTAACGTGGCAATTGCCACATAAAAAAATTAGGTATGAGACTGACTTCGATCTTCGCGGGCAGAGTCCCGTACTCTGCTATTGTATATACCTAATTATTAATACATTAGAATTAGCTTGACGGCTATGGGGGCAGGGGGGATTTGATGCAATAGCTTAATATGTAATGCGTTACGAATATTAATGAATTCCAATAAATAGTGAATTTGAATGAAAGGGATAGGCAGTACTAAAAAATTGTAATATTCATTGAAAAAGCAGCAATTTCAGTTTTTCTATTGTATTTGCGAAATCTATGGGGCTTTATTTATGATACTATTGTTGACAGACCTCGTTTGTAAATATTGTCTATCTTTATAAACTGAAATTTCATCAGTTAAAAGGCTTTTAATGAGAAAAACCATTATCAATATTATTATTTTTGGATTCATCTTCCTTCCTCTGATATTGTGGCTGTTATGGGTTTTAAAGCCATCGTATAAAGCCAATATTCTGATAATGGATAAAACGGTTTTAACCAATTTAGGGCTTGAACACAGAGGATTTGACTGGGTTCTGTCGCATCGGAAATATCGCAAACCTGACGGCAATACATATACTCCGCAGAGTGACTATCTTGGGTTTTTCCCCCTTAAAAATGACAGTTTCCTGATTCATGACCTCTCAAATCTTACCGAAAAACAAATAGACAGTCTGAGTAACAGTTTAGATATGACCTATTATACTGATACTTACGGCATTTATTACAACGAGTGGTATAGGAAAAACAATCAGACTGAACATTCCGAAAAAGTTTATGGCGGATTAGATAAAAATGATGTGCTGTTACTGACGAAACTGAAAGAGAAAAAGAAGCTGATAATGGCTGAATTTAATTTTTTTGCTACTCCCACATCAGGAACAGAAAGAACTGTATCTGAACGCCTTTTGGGTCTTAGATGGAGCGGCTGGACCGGACGCTATTTCGATCAGCTCGACACCATTATAAACCCCGAATTACCAAAATGGGTTGTGCGACTATACAAAGAACAACACCTGAATAAATGGCCCTTTACCAAATCGGGAATTGTATTTGTCCATACAAACGAAACAATAGCAATTCTGGAAAAAGATACAGATTTAAATAGCGAAGTCCCTCATGTTAAGAGCTTTCCATATAGTACCAGAAAATTTGGTATTCCGAAAGAAATAGATTATCCATATTGGTTCGACATCACTTTAAGTACTGATACAAGTACCAGAGTTTTGTCGTATTACGAAATATTCCCAAATGTAAGAGGAGATTCTATATTGCACCATCACAGTATTCCTAAGATTTTTCCGGCAGCTTTCGAGAATATTAAAGATTCACCATACTACTATTTCTGCGGTGACTTTACCGATACGCCGCTACATAATACAACCGATAAAATGAGAGGGATAGCATACCTTAAAATGTTTGTACTGAACGAAAACGATTTAAACGACCGAACACCTTTCTATTGGAGGTATTACCTGCCCCTGACTTCAATAATCCTTGACAACTACTTCAAAAAATAATTTTTCTGTATTTCATTTTTTTGCTCCGAACTTCAAACTGTCGGGGATCAACTTGTTGCCGTAACACGCTGCATTATTGTCAGTTTTAAACTTTTCAAACTTTCGCTGAATCTCAATCAGTTTATTCGGATCATTTACTACGTCAAGTCCCATATTTTCAGATACCTTAAAAAGCTGGTCATTCACAATAAAATATTCACCGTCAATGTAATCAATAATCTCATTTTTAGTTCTTATAAAAGGAATAGACATAGTATTTCGGAAGGTTGGAACACTGTCTAAACCCTGTCCAAGCCAGGGAACAACCGAAGGGAAATTCATACCGTAATTACTTTTAAGGAAGGCTACTACTGACGGAGTAAAATCGAGATGCGAAACAACCGAAGAGAATCTGGCTGATGATTTTAACATAGGTGAAAAAATTATCAAGGGTACATGGAAACGGTCAATCTGGGTAGAAATTGGTGGTGACGACAT
>CAILKW010000491.1 GCA_903834845.1 uncultured Bacteroidia bacterium
AAGTTTACATCTCCGCCAATATGTTTACTGCTCATTACATCATAAGCACCGCCATAAGCTTTACGTGTTATCAGAGTAATCTTTGGTACCGTTGCTTCGGCAAAGGCATATAATAGTTTGGCACCATGCCGAATGATTCCACCAAATTCCTGAGCTGTACCTGGTAGAAACCCTGGTACATCAACTATGGTAATAAGCGGAATGTTAAAAGCATCACAAAAGCGAACGAACCGTGCTCCTTTAACCGATGAATTAATATCTAATACTCCGGCGAGACTGGCAGGCTGATTGGCTACAATACCAATACTTCGCCCACCCAAACGGGCAAACCCAATAATCATATTCGGAGCAAAAGCAGGTTGAATTTCAAAAAAGTTCTTATCGTCAGCTATACAGATAATCAATTCCTTCATATCGTACGGCTTGTTTGGATCCTCAGGAATTAAAGTATTCAAATCCTTACTTTCGCGATTAACATCGTCTTTACAATCGTGAACATGGGGTTCTTCCAGATTGTTGGACGGAAGATATCCAATCAGTTCGCGAATCATCAGTAAGGCATGATCTTCATTATCGGCAGTCAGATGAGCTACACCGCTTTTCACATGATGAGTTGTTGCGCCACCAAGTTCTTCCTTAGTCACCTCCTCATGAGTTACTGCTTTTACTACATCAGGCCCGGTAACAAACATATAGCTTGTATCTTTAACCATCACAATAAAATCGGTTATTGCAGGCGAATACACGGCTCCTCCTGCACACGGACCAAGAATAGCTGAAATCTGTGGGATCACGCCTGAACTCATTACATTACGGTAAAAAATATCAGCATAACCAGCTAAACTTTCAATCCCTTCCTGAATCCGCGCACCACCCGAATCGTTCAAACCGATCAGCGGCGCACCCATTTGCATAGCCAAATCCATAATCTTTACAATCTTATCAGCATTGGCACGGCTCATTGTTCCTCCAAAAACAGTAAAATCCTGTGCGAACGTATAAACCAGCCGGCCATCTATTTTCCCATAACCCGTAATCACTCCATCACCCGGAAATCTTGATTTTTCCATTCCGAAATCGTGAGAACGGTGAATCACAAATTTGTCTAATTCGACAAAAGTACCCGGATCAATCAATACATCAATTCTCTCGCGTGCGGTTTTCCTTCCAGCAGCATGTTGACGATCAATACGTTCTTGTCCGCCGCCAGCTTCGGCTTCCATTATTCGCTCTTCCAGTCTTTCGAATTTTTTCTTCTGTGATGGCATATATTTCAATTTATTTAAATCGTTCATCTAAACATTTCCATGCGTAATGCAACAAATTTTTGAAGGTATTTTAATTACGCATCCAAAAATTTCAGGATTATTCCAAATTTGGCAATAACAATTCATCATCGTCAATAACCACTAAAAGTTGGTTATTTTCAACTGTTTCACCCTCTTTTACAGGCACTTCTTTCACGACTCCGCGTCTGCCTGCCTTAAATTCGCTCTCCATTTTCATCGCCGAAAGGACTATCAAAGGTTGCCCTGCCTCAACTATATCACCAGGTTTTACATAAACCCGAACAACTTTTCCCGGCATAGGAGATCTGATAGTATTGTCGCTGCCAACAGGTACAGATTGCATTCTGCTTTGACGGTATCTGGATTCATTATCAACAACTTCAACATCAAACTTAAAATACAAAGTATTAACATTAAAATGCTTCGGTTTATTGCTTTCAATCACTTCAATATTAAAGGATCTCCCTTTATATAAGATCGAAAATTCCTGATTGCTCACTTTAACAATGTCAACTTCATACAGTTCGTCTCCCACTGAAAGAGTAAGGATATTCCCCTCCCGTTTTATCTCCTTTACAACAGCTTTTCTTTTATTGACTATAAGTTCCAGTTCCATTTGCAGCTCTGTTTGTAGTTTAAAATCTTGATGTGAATCTCCGAAATTGTCCCTTCCAGTTAGTTTCCTTTTTTATAGGACTTCCTGCATTGGTTTTTTTATTTTCCAGACGGGAAATATATTCCGCATAGGTGGCGATCATTGCTATGTCCTCACATTTCTTGTCGCAAATTCCATCCGCAAGGAGAAATTCACTGTTTTTTTCAATAAAATGTGTATTGTATTCCCCATTCCTGAAATCTGGAGTATCCATAATTCTTTCCAGAAACCTGATTGTAGTCTTTACACCAGTGATTTTGTATTCGTAAAGAGCACGGCGCATTCTCTCAATTGCCTCTTCACGAGTCCTTCCCCATACAATCAATTTGCTGATAAGTGAATCGTAATAAATTGGTATTGAATATCCTTCATAGACATAGCCATCACATCTTACTCCTAATCCGTAAGGCTCGGTAATATGGGTAATAGTTCCGGGATTGGGCATAAAATTATTGTCGGTATCTTCGGCATAAATCCTACATTCGATAGCATGACCACTTTGTTTCAAATCTTCCTGTCTGAAGGGAAGTGGAAAACCTTCAGTAATCCTAATCTGCTCCTTAACCAAATCAACGCCAACAACCCGCTCAGTAATAGGATGCTCAACCTGCAACCGGGTATTCATTTCCAAAAAATAAAAGTTCAGGTTGCTGTCCATGATAAATTCTATGGTTCCGGCACCTTCGTATTTAGCTGCATTCGCGGCAGCAACTGCATACTCCCCCATTCTTGATCTTACTTCAGGAGTAAGAATTGGAGACGGTGTCTCTTCGACAACTTTCTGATGACGGCGTTGAACCGAGCACTCCCTTTCAAAAAGATGCACTGTATTTCCATATTTATCAGAAAGTATTTGAAATTCAACATGATGTGGCGAATCAATATACTTTTCAATGTATAAAGAATCATCGCCAAATGCTGTTTTGGCCTCAGACCTTGCAGCACGTAATGAACTGGCAATTTGTGACTCTTTCTTCACAAGCCGCATCCCTTTACCACCACCCCCGGCAGAAGCTTTAATCATTACAGGAAGGCCTATCTCTTTGATAATCTTTATAGCCTCCAATTCATTGGTTACTTTTTCGGTAGTGCCGGGAACAACCGGAACACCAGCCTCAATCATTTTTTTTCGTGCGCTGATTTTATCTCCCATCATCTGAATAGACTCTGGTGAAGGTCCGATAAATCGTAAGCCTTCTTCCTGACAACGCCGCGCAAATACAGAATTCTCTGAAAGGAATCCATATCCGGGATGAATGGCATCGGCTCCTGATTTTTTAGCTACAGCGATGATTTTGTCCATGTTAAGATAACTTTCGGAGGAGGGTGCCAGACCAATATTGTAGGCTTCGTTGGCATATCTCACGTGCATGGAAGAACGGTCGGCATCGCTGAAAACAGCAACAGTCTGAATCCCCATCTCCCGACAGGAACGCATAATCCGGATTGCTATTTCGCCCCGGTTTGCGACCAACACTTTTTTAATCGGTTTTTGCTCCATATTAGATCTCAATGACTAAAAATATTCAATAAAATAAACAAATCGAAGAGTTCAACCTCTTTAACACGTTTGTTTCAGAAATTGTTTTTCAGACAAGCTTTAGTTTTTCTTTCAATCGGTTTTTTACTTATCTTGCGGCTGTAAAAATAATCTTTTTATGAGACTTCTTCTAATCAGTAATTCAACTATGTCCGGAGAGCCTTATCTCGACTATCCCAAATTTGAAATTCAGAAATTTTTGGGTAATAAATCCGTTAATGCTCTGTTTATTCCTTATGCTGCAGTAACGTTTTCCTTTGACTTTTATGAATCGAAAGTAGAGGAAAGGTTTGCTGAAATAGGACACCATGTTACTTCTATTCACCACTTTGCCGATCCTTTAGAAGCGGTAAAAAAAGCCGAGGCAATTGTAGTTGGAGGCGGCAATACATGGCAATTGGTTCGAATGATGCACAATCACCACTTAATGGAAGCCATCAAAATAAAGGTACAACAAGGAACTCCGTTTATTGGGTGGAGTGCCGGAGCAAACGTGGCTTGTCCTACCTTGCGAACCACGAATGACATGCCGATTATCGATCCTGTCGGTTTTGACTGCATGGGTTTAGTGCCATTTCAAATCAATCCTCATTATCTTGATGCCAATCCCGAAGGACATGGCGGCGAGACTCGTCAGCAAAGGATTGAGGAATTTTTGGAAATTAATCCCGAAATCACCGTAGTCGGACTTCGAGAAGGAACGATGTTAAAATATGAGAACAATATCCTCCAGCTAATTGGCAACCGAAACGCCAGAATTTTCAGAAAGGGTGTTACCCCAATAGAATTGGGTGCTGATGATGATTTTAGTTTTCTCCTTAAATGAAATTTTGCCCGCTCAATGTATGAAATAGTTTAAAACAAAAACAATAAAATGATGAGACAGAATTATTTGCATTTAAAAAGTGTTCTTTTTTTAATTATGTTTACGATAACCTTTAGTGGTTTTAGTCAGAAAACTGTAGGTCTTGACAATTGGTATAACCGCGAGACCAACGCCAAAACCGGAAAAATCTTCCATTATACATGGGATGATACCCAAAACAGCGGTTTCTCTCAATTAGGTGATCTGTTTAAAAGCAAGGGAGCTACTCTGAAGACCATCGAAGACAAAGCAGACAAAAAAAGTCTAACAGGTGTTGATCTTTATATTATTGTTGATCCTGATACTACCACAGAAAGTCCAAAACCCAATTACATTCTTGCTGATGATATCAAAGCTATTTCGAAATGGGTAAAAACAGGTGGCGTACTGCTTATTTTGGCCAACGACAAGCCAAACTGTGAATTCACCCATTTGAACCAACTTATGCAAGAGTTTGGAATCCATTTTAATCCGGTAACATTAAATCCTGTCACAGGAAAAGAATGGAATATGGCAGCCGAAACCAATTTACCAAACCATCCGCTTTTTAAAGGAGTGAATAAAATCTATATGAAAGAGGTGTCCTCTATTCTTTTAAGCAAAGATGCCAAACCTGTTTTGACAGACAATAATCAGGTGTATATTGCCGAAACTACTTATGGTAAAGGGTTTGTTTTGGCAGTTGGTGACCCCTGGCTATATAACGAATACATTGATCACACAATGTTACCGGCAGACTTCGAAAATCTGAAGGCAGCCAATAACCTTACCGAATACCTTCTTTCAAAAGTAAAAAAATAGATGACCATTAAAAACTATTGGATACTATTGGTATTGATTATTAATATCATAACATCTTGCAACACAAAAATATCTGATACAAATAAAATTGACAGGGAAGCACTGGTTCGCCGTCATACGGTTAAAATCGGGCAATTCGATACTCTCGGCTCTCTGACTGTCGGAAACGGGAAATTTGCTTTCACTGTTGATGGAACAGGCCTTCAAACCTTTCCTGAATTATATGAAAATGGTATTTCGCTTGGAACTCAGTCTGAATGGGGCTGGCACAGTTTTCCGGACACAGTCGGTTTTAAATTTGAGGAAACGCTCAGGGATTTCGATTATCATGGACGATCTATCCCTTATGATGTTCAGGTAAAGGATTCACAAAGAAGCGTTTTGGCAGCAAACTATTTCCGCCAAAACCCTCACAGACTTCATCTGGGAATTATAGGTCTTGAATTAAAAACAGCCGATGGTAAATCAGTTACTCCTGCCGAAATCTCTAATCTTCATCAGGAACTTGATCTTTGGGAAGGTGTGATTAAAAGTCATTTCACGGTAAACGGAGAGGCAGTCGAAGTCGTAACTTGTTGCAGCCAGGAAAAAGATATGATTTCGGCACAGATTTCCTCTGTACTTATAAGCAGAGGATTATTAAAAGTGAAGCTTAGATTCCCTTATCCCTCCGGTGGTCACATAGATTCAGGGTGCGATTGGAATCAATCGGAAAAGCATAAAACTTTTATTGTCGAAAATATTTCGGGTCATGCCCTGATTCAGCATCAGCTTGATAGTACGACATATTATACTCAGGTTGGATGGACAGGAACAGGTTCACTGTATAATGTATCTCCTCATGTTTTTGAGCTTAGCCCCGGAAGCGGTGATAAAATACTCTCTTTTTCTGCCAGCTTTTCGGCATTAGCTCCAGAAAAAAATGAACTTTCGGGTTTTAATGATATACTTCAAAGCAGTCGTGTTGGCTGGAAAAAATTCTGGGAAAGTGGCGGTGCAGTTGATTTTTCAGGAAGCTCCGATCCTCGAGCCCACGAACTCGAAAGAAGGGTTGTTCTATCGCAATATCTTACCAAAGCTCAGTGCGAAGGGAGCTATCCTCCCCAGGAAACGGGTCTTACCATGAACAGCTGGTACGGTAAACCACACCTCGAAATGCACTGGTGGCATGGCGTTCATTTTGCCCTTTGGAATCGTATTGAGCTGCTCGAAAAAAGTCTGGCCTGGTATCAGAAAATTAGCGGTGAAGCACGTAAAATTGCCGAAAGACAGGGATTCAAAGGAATTCGCTGGCCAAAAATGGTTAATCCTGATGGACTCGACAGCCCGTCAAATGTTGGCCCTTTTTTAATTTGGCAGCAGCCGCATATCATATATTTTGCAGAGCTGTGTTACAGGAATCACCAGGACACTGCCACTCTTCGCAAATATGCTGATCTTGTCTTCGAAACTGCCGATTTCATGAGTTCTTTTGCATTTTTCGATAAAAAAACTGACAGATACATTCTGGGACCACCTTTGATTCCGGCGCAAGAATGTTTCGATCCAAACACTACTTTCAATCCACCTTTTGAATTGGCATACTGGTATTGGGGTCTTAAAACTGCACAACAATGGAGAAAAAGAATGGGCCTTACTCCAAAGAAAGAGTGGGAGGAGGTTATGTCGAAGCTTTCAGTTCCTGCCCAGGCTAATGGTATCTATCTTGCATCCGAAAGTACGCCTGAATCCTACACAAATCCGCGATTCACTGCCGATCATCCTGCTGTTCTTGGTTTATTCGGATACCTGCCATATTCTCCTTTAGTTGACACACTCACCATGATAAAAACTTTTAACTATGTGTGGAACAACTGGCAATGGAAAAAAACATGGGGTTGGGATTTTCCTCTTACTGCAATGACAGCAATACGACTTGGCTTACCGGAAAAGGCTTTGGATGCACTATTTATGGATGTTGAAAAAAATACTTATCTTATCAACGGGCATAATTATCAAGATAAGCGGCTGCGACTTTACCTTCCGGGAAATGGAGGCGTTCTTGCCACTGTAGCTATGATGTGTGCAGGCTTTGACGGTTCAAAAACCGACCTTCCCGGTATTCCAAAAGACGGAAGCTGGAAAGTGCGCTGGGAAAATCTTTCAAAAATGCCGTAGCAATTATTTAAAAACATCAATATTTGAAATTGACATACATTTTTTAATCAATCATCATACTGGTTATATATCGAAAACACAAGTAATCACCTTTGTAATTTTGAGATATTGGACTAATACCTATACAATGCTGTATAAATATGCGATTTCTGTATCGTTATGTATTACAGACGGATAAAGTATCGGAGACAGGAAATCTGAATTTGTAAACCAAAAAGTTCTGAGTACCTCTTTTAAAAATAATATTCATAACAAAACAGTCAGGAAAAACCTGACTGTATGCTATTTTCTATGTTCGGATAATACGAACAGACTTTCCCCAAAGGCCTCTCCTGTTATGGCATAACTGGTAAGTTAATAAGGCTGTTACTTGATTTCAGGTATCACCTGTTATCTTGATCGTATCTCTTTCCGCATAAACATGTAATAAGATATTGCAAAACAAATTGTTGTGGCGGCAATCAATCCCGTTACCTGAGGCCAGACAAGCATCAAACTCTGGCTAAGAGGTAGTGGACCCGGAATGGTTCCGTAAACCTGCTCCATAGCTAATGGCCCGATACTTCTCACCGAGGGCATCAATATTGTTGTTGTAGCCTCATTGAAAAGCTGGTTCGGCATAATCCTCAACAATAAGAGTTTAAAGTTCTCAAAACCAATAATCTGATATTCACTTGCCAACTCTGATGGTGCAATTGCCCGTGTAATCAGGTTTACGATCATACTGTAAAAAATGGTGAAGAAGAGCCATACTGCAATGCCTGCCAGTGCTGATGTTGCCGGTTGACGGAATTGCACCGAAAAAAGAATTGAAAGGTTCAACCAGAAAGCAACGTAAAGAATACTCAGGATAATAAAGAATACAAACCGTAAAAATTCCTCAACTGTTGGAGGTATTCCAATTGTAATAAGCCCGAAACCCATTACAAGAAAACCCAAAGCAAAGAACATGACACTTATAACAGATAATGAAGCTAAAAATTTAGCATTAAGCAGGTAATCACGATAAATAGGCTGGGATAATATTCTGCTGATAGTTCTGTTATTGTGCTCAGAATTTACTGCATCAAATCCAAGACTAATACCGAGCAGGGGACCTAAAAAACTAATAAAGACCATAAAAGATGGTAGTGTTCCGTCTGAAATGGTAAACAATTTCAAAAAGAAGAAAGCTCCCTCCGGATCATTGGGTTTAACAGCTTTGTCAATGTTGGTCAAGGCAGTGTACATCGATCCAAGACAAGTCAAACCAATGATGGCAATCAGGATAATAAAACGCCAGCTTCTTACATGATCAGCAATTTCTTTGTTTAAAATTACTCTAAAGGGATGGAGAATACTGTTCTCATATTTAGCCTGTTGGAACAGACCAACACTTGAAAAAAGACTTTTGATTCCTTCCATTGGGTTTGCAATAAATCTGATTGATTGTATTTTTAGATTATTCATGAGCATCACCTCCTTCGAAATAGCGATAGTAAATATCATCAAGTCCATATTCTTTTTTATTCAGATAATTCAAACCAACATCAGATTTAATAATTGCTCTTGCAATTTCGGAAGTAACATCCCTTGAACTGTCAATTTGAAATTTTTCATTAGAAAACTTTATACCATTGATTCCATCAATATCTTTCAAAATTTTCCGAAGCCAGGTAATTGAATAATCTTTTAAAGAATTTTCATGGTTTTCATCAAAAGCGATACTAAGTCCTACTTCAGTTATGAAGGGACTTTTCGTGAATAATTTCTTCGAAAGGGTTTGTATATCTCCTTCCGCCAATAGTTTACCACTGACAAATAACCCTACTCTGTCGCATACCTGTTGTACATGATGCAGATCGTGTGAAGAGAAAAGAACTGTAATACCTTCTTCCCTGCTCAATGCCACTATTAATTCCAGAAATTCACGAACTCCGGTAGGATCAATTCCCAATGTAGGTTCGTCCAGAATAATTACTTCAGGATTTTTGATCAGAACATCAGCCAATCCAAGACGTTGTAACATTCCCCTTGAATATTTCCCGGTTTTTTTATCAGAAGCATCAGATAAACCGACACGTACAAGGAGCTTATCAATTTTCTCTTCTGCTTCTTGCAATGGGATACTGTTTAACATTGCAGTAAACAGCAGGTTTTCGTAAGCTGTTCTGTTATAATAAAATCCAACATCTTCAGGCAAATACCCTATTTTTCTTTTTACTCCGATCGGATTACTGGTTGGACTAATTCCGTCCACCATTACAGATCCTGATGTTGGCTCCGTTAATCCGAGCATCATCAGGATAGTTGTTGACTTACCGGCTCCATTTGGCCCCAGTAAACCGAAAATCTCACCTTTCCTGATATTCAGATTCAGCTGATCTACTGCTGTAAAAGATCCATACTTTTTTGTCAGATCTGTCAGCTCAATAATATTTTCAGCCACAGTTTACCTCCTTCCATATTTTTGGAACAGACGATACACGCTTCCTAAAGCAGCTAAAATAATGAAAACACCAACCCAACCCCAAAGCATTGGAGTTTCAACTGAGATTCTGAAAGAAACCTTCGAAGATACTTCGGGAGTTTTAGATTCAATATTCACAACATAATCTCCTGGTATTGCTTTCTTGTCTGCTTTTAACTTAGCATAAATACGGGCAGAACTGCCTGCCGGAAGTTTATCAATTTTTATTGGGTCGAAGGTAACAGTCCAGTTAACGGGAGCAGAATACTCGGGTTTAATAACAGATAATTCAGAAGATCCTGTATTATTGACAACCAATTCTAATTGTTGCACTTCTCCTGCTGTAATTTGGCTGCTCAACAATCCTGTTGGAGTCGAAAGTTCCATACTATAAGATCCGGTTATAACCACATCAAGCTCAAGATCAGTGGATGACGTGCTGGTGGCGGCACTAACCGGAATTTTATATTTGCCGGCTCCGATTTTTTCAGGTGCCTTTATTTCAATGGTGATTTGCTGTGTACTGTTTGCCTCTGCATTTACTGATGTAACCTGCTGATAATTTGACTTAAAAATTACATTCCAACCACGTGGCGCATTAGTCATTAAAGCATACTGTTGTTTATCTGCCGTACGATTCTTTAGATTTGCAGTATAAGTGAAGGTGGAATTGGCATTCCCCTGCATGTTTGGCTGACCTGATGTGAACTCTGTTTTGTTGGTTCCCTGTTCTGAAACATTAATAACCAAAGGCAAAGAGTATAACCCACCTGCTAACACTTTGAACCGGTAGGCACCTTTGTTAACATTGAGTGGCACCTCAACTTTAAGTGACAGATTCTTGCGCTCACCGGGCAGAACTGAAAGCTGACCAATCGTCCAGCCTCCCGACTTTAAACTATATATCCAACTACGTGGAACACCTGACACAGAGATTTCTACATTCCTGAGTTCATTACTGCTATTAATGACATCAATAGCATAGTCTATTGACTCACCCGGTGAAACAGAAATCCAGGTATAAGGTGTGTACAATGTCACACTATCTTTTACCTGATCTGCGTGACTAAAAATGCAAATTATCCCTAATACAAGGGTTAAAAACAGCCTTAACCATTTCGTTTGTGTTGACATAAAAAATCCTCCTTTATTTAAAATTTAAATTCAGGAGGCAAAAATAAAAAATCGAAAAAAAAATAAAAATCTTTTTTGGAAATTTTTGAATTACTTAACTTTTTTAAAATTTCGGAACTTTGCAACTGTTGGTGCTCCCTTAATATGAGCAGTAACTGCCATTCCCAGGTAGAGTTTTCCGGGCATTTCCATCACAAATTCAGTATATGGTTTCCAGCTTTTCCCATCCACACTTGTAAAAGCATAAAAGCTATTTCCTGTTCTTTTCAGTCGCATCCAACCATTCGGGTAAACGATAGGAAATGACTTCTGCGCTATTGAATCAGTCAGAGACGGATATATAGCTTTGCTTTGTTTGTCCGTTTCGAGACGATATTGAAACTCATAACCACCTCTGTTATTGTTTCTTTTAGCGTTGCCTGGAAACGCCACAAACATCAGGTTTCGCGAGCCGGAAGTAAGATCTTCTCGAGCCATCAAACCTGCTTTTGCGTACAGATGAGATTGTTCCAATGATTCAATCCTGACTGCAATGTCGAAATCCGCAGTAAATTCTTCATATACAAAGCAAAACTGGTCAGAATTGTTCCAGATATCTTCGCCTCCTGCTTTTATATCAACCCCTTCCTTTACAAATGTCGCCTTACCTTTGAGTACCGGATTACCAATATCAGTCGTTTTGAACTTCTTCAGAGATTGTGCCTGTGATTTTTGGAATCCCATACAAAAAACTGCAATAACAAATAAACCTATCGCTAATGATTTTAATTTCAATTTATTCATGATTACTTATAGACTTTTTAATTTTATGTTGCGAAATGCAACTTCATTACCATGATCCTGTAAAAGGATGTAGCCGTCTTCAAATTCGCCAAATCCCTTAGCTTTGTTAAACTTACTTGTAGCAATGGCAGCTTTAAATGCATCAGATCCTTTTATAATTTCAAGAACTTTCACACCATTAAGATAATGGGTAACTTTATTGCCGTTAACTTCAATTCGTGCACGATTCCACTGCCCAACACCATTCTCCCTTTTAACGGGCTGGCTCTTATCAAAAACCTGTGAATTGGCTTTTACAAGATCGTAAAGCGATGCCGATGTCCTATTTCCATCAATTCCCAACTTTGCATCAGGATGCTTTTTATCATCAAGAACCTGATATTCAAATCCTACAGTATTTCCTTTACCGGGTTCGCTCTGAATAAAATATTTAATCCCACTGTTTGCACCTTCGGTGATTTTAAAATCTGCTTCAAGAATAAAATTTTTGTATTTTTTGACAGTAACAATATCGCCTCCGCCTTTATTCTCACCTTTATTCGGTATCAACATTCCATCTTCGATGGTCCAACCTTTTTGCGGAAAAGTAGCAATTGCAGCACCACGCCACCCTTCTGTGGTTTTCCCATCCCATAATAATTTCCATCCGTTTGCCTTCTCATAGTCGGTTAAAGTATTGTTTAGGTAACTAACCTCAACAACACTTTTGTCCATTTTCTTACGATTGGCCTCAAGATTTTCAGTCATAATTCTGATGTTTTTCCAACAAATAGTTTTACCTGCATTGGCCTCTTCTTTACCGATACCGTGAACTTGAAGAGCAATAAAACCTTGCGGAGTCATATCATCAACAAGATTAGCGCAAGGCACATCATTTAACCATGTACGGATAGAGTTACCAATAGCTTCAACACGGAATTTATTCCATTTTGCACGTTTATAACTGCTTTTTGCAGCCTGATTATACTCTACAGGATAAAGCCATCCACGACGAGCCTCGTCATATATTCCGGCTGTCCAGCCTCTTGGAGAATCATCACACTCAACCTGATAACCGTGGACACGACCATTATTAATTTCCGGTTTACTCTCTGATCTGATTTGGACACCGGAATTAAGCCCTTCATCCATTTTCATCTCATATTCAAGAATGAAATTCCCAAAAGTACGGGTGGTAGCCAGAAAAGTGTTTGGTGTATTAACTCTGCTTGTTCCTACAACTTCACCATTAACAACAGCATACTCGGCTGTTCCGTTAAGCCTCTCCCACCCTTTCAGATCTTTACCGTTAAAGAGTTTCTCCCATTTTTCGCCAACAGCAAAAGCACCCTGCGAAACAATGACTAAGACTAAAAATGCAGCTATACTTTTCATTTTATAAAAGGATTAATTGATAATTGTATTGTAAAATTGTGTGCTAAGATAAACTATTTTTAAATGCTCCGTTTCCGTAAACAGATATTCGATTCCTATAAATCAATTATTCAAGGATTACATTTTTTTGAGTTCCTCATTAAACAGAAGTATTTCCCCTTTTTTCGTTGGAGCGGAGAAAGTTTTATCAGCATACCGCAAGGACAAAGCGTAACCAGAGTTTGAAAGAACCTTTAAGCTGATTAATTTACCTTCTTTCCACTCAAAATCAAGATCAAATCCGCCACGAGCTCTCACTCCGCGAATATGTCCGTCAGGTATTGCTGAAGGTAGAGCAGGTAAGATGTCAATGGCATTAAGATGACTTTGCATCAACATTTCGACAATGCCGGACGCACCTCCAAAATTGCCGTCAATCTGAAATGGCGGATGAGCATCAAAAAGATTGGGATACGATCCGCCACCAGTCATTTTGGTTCCTTTCTGACCCGTCGGCCGGAGCAACATCTGAACCATATTCCATGCATGGTCGCCATCACGGAAACGTGCCCAGAAATTGATTTTCCAGGCAAGACTCCAACCTGTTCCTTCATCTCCACGGGCAATCAACGATTTTTTTGCAGCATCCATCAATTCAGGAGTTTCCCGCCAGTTGATTTCTTTACCTGGATGAACACCCCACAAATGGGAAACATGACGATGCTTGTTTTCAGGATCGTCAAGATCTGCTACCCACTCTTGCAACTGACCAAATTTGCCAATCTTATACGGTGCAATTTTCGGTAATAATATCTTTAAAGAGTCGGCAAATGCCTTATCTTTATGAATAATAGATGAGGCTTCGATACATATTTTGAAAATACTTTTTATAATCTGATGATCCATAGTCGGGCCGGAAACCAATCCTCCGTTTTCGGGTGAATTGGACGGACATGAGACCAACCATCCGCTATTCGGATCAGAAACAAGATAATCCTTATAAAACTGAGCAGCACCTTTTAGTATTGGCCATGCCCGATTAGTAAGGAAAACTGTATCGCGGTTATAGAGGAAATGTTCCCAAAAATGTGTTGAAAGCCACCCGCTTCCTCCAACCCACAAACCATGATTAGAGTGATTAATGGGTGCAGCTCCTCTCCATAAATCGGTATTATGATGCAAAACCCACCCTTTCGCATTATAGTGAACCTGCGCTACTTTCTGGCCGGATGGGACAACCTCCTCAACCATACGGAATAGGGCATCATGGCACTCGCTGATGTTCAAAGGCTCCACTGCCCAATAATTCATCTCCGTATTTATATTTACAGTATATTTACTATCCCATGAGGGACTCAACTTATCATTCCATATTCCCTGCAAATTAGCAGGATAAGTTCCCGGGCGACTGCTTGAAAGCATTAAATAACGGCCATATTGAACGTAAAGTGCTGCAAGCGAATTATCCATTTTAGCGGGCACTGCATTAATACGCAAATTAGTGGGAAGATTATCAGAATCAGAACTCCCTAAATCAATTTCAAAACGGTTAAAATATGACTGATAATCTTTGATATGGTTTTTCTTGACATCCTCAAATTTCTTACCTGCAATTGCTGTCATATAGTTGTTACACAGCAGCTGAGGATTTCCTGAGACATCTTTCGGATTGATGAAGCTTGTAGCTGCCACAAGATAAATAACGGCTTCATCTGCTTTTTCGACAAGCAATTGATTCCCAACAACGCTTATTTTGCCACCTCTGGTAAAGATTTTCAATTTGGCAGTTCCTGTCAATACACCATCCTTTACTTTAAGGTTTAGCTCAATGGTTCCATCTTTTACTGCCGTGGCAATAAAGCCCTCGTGTAAAGCCGTAAGCGACAGATCGAATGACAAAGATTGTTTTTTGTCGGCCTTTAAACTGACAGCAATAGTTTGGTCAGGCGTACTGACTATGTATTCACGAGTAAAATTAACGTTACCAGCTTTATAAGCAGTTCGGCAAACCGCAGTTGAAAGATCAAGTTCACGTTGATAATCAGCAATTTCATCCTGATTACGGAATTTAATCCACAGGTCACCAAATGGCTGGTACTTGCGTTGTCCGAGTGGAACGCTCATAAAATTTTCCATTGCAAGTGTTTCTGCTTCCTTTTGCTTTCCCTGCCAAATCAGATCCCGAATCTGACCAAGATACTTATAAGCACCCTCATGTGAATAATCGTGAGGTTCACCGGTCCAAAGGGTTTCTTCATTAAACTGAATATGCTCCTCTGTACCACCTCCATAGACCATAGCACCAAGTCGCCCGTTACCAATAGGAAGAGCCTCTTCCCAAAATTCAGCAGGTTGACTATACCACAACTTCAACGGTTTTACCAATGATTGGCTGTAACAATACGCGGAATAAAAAATTACAAAAAACAAAACTCCTATTTTTAGGATAAGGTTCTTCATATCATTTATTTTAAAGTGGTAAAAGAATTTGTATTTTTTAATATTTCATTTCGTTTTCGCCGGCAACGTAACCGAAATTCGCGAGGATACCACCATCAACAAACAATAAATGACCATTCACATAATTACTTGCGGCTGAGGCAAGAAAGACAGCTGCACCTGCAAGATCCTCAGGATCTCCCCATCTGCCTGCAGGCGTACGGGTCATCACCAGATTATTAAAAGGATGGCCATTGACGCGTATCGCATCTGTTTGTGAAGTTGCGATATAACCGGGACCAATGCCATTCGCTTGAATGTTATGTTTTGCCCATTCGCAGCACATATTAGCCGTAAGTAATTTAAGTCCACCTTTTGCAGATGCATAGGCAGAGACAGAATTTCTGCCATAAATGCTCATCATCGAACACATATTGATAATTTTTCCACCACCACGACTAATCATTGACGGTACAACACGTTTGGAGACAATAAAAGGAGCAATAAGGTCAATATCAATAACCTGACGAAAATCCTCAACAGGCATATCAAGTATTGGAATCCGCTTGATTATTCCCGCATTATTAACAAGAATATCTATTGGGCCAAGCTCTGCCTCAATAATTCCGATACCTCTATCAACATCCTCTTCCTTAGTAACGTCAAAAATAACCGTAAAAACATCTATTCCGTCCTCTAAGTAGGCTTTTTTACATGCTATTAGACGTTCTTCGAAAATATCATTCACACAAATTTTTGCACCAGCCGATGCAAGTGCCTTGGCTATAGCCATTCCGATTCCATGAGTTCCCCCTGTTACAAGAGCAATTTTTCCGGTCAAGTCAAACATTTTCATTTGCAAATATTTAATTATTAATAGATTGAAAATTCGATAACAAGTTAATTGGCATAACATTAAGTAATCCTATCTCAATTATCTCAGCTGGTCAGGCAATACAACATCCATATCGCCATAATTTAAATTCTCACCTGCCATACCCCAAATAAAAGTATAGTTTGAAGTTCCAGCTGCTGAATGAATTGACCAGGTTGGTGAGAACACTGCCTGTTCATTTTGCATCCAAATATGTCGGGTCTCCTTTGGATCTCCCATGAAATGACATATTGCCTGGCCTTTGGGAACTTCAAAATAAAAATAGGCTTCCATCCTGCGACTATGGGTATGAGCAGGCATAGTGTTCCATACGCTTCCGGGTTTTAGTTCAGTCATACCCATTTGCAACTGACAGGTCTGCACAACTGAATTTACTAATAACTTATTGATTGTTCTCGCATTGCTTTGCTCTGATGTTCCCATTTCAACAACTTCAGCATCTTTCAGAGTTATCTTTTTGGTTTGATATTCCTTGTGTGCCGGAGCTGAATTAATATAAAAATGGGCAGGTTTATCAGAGCTTTCGGAGGCAAAAACGACTGATTTGCTTCCGCGACTAACATAAAGAGCTTCCTTATAACCAAGTTCATAAACCATTTCATCAATTGTAACAGTTCCGTTTCCTCCAACATTTATAATCCCTAATTCCCTTCTTTCGCAAAAGTACTCAGCTTTTAAGGGAGAGATTGGTTCGAGTTTTAACGGCTTATTAATGGGAACAGCACCACCCACAATATATCGGTCATATTGCGAATAAGTCATACAAATCTCATTGTCCTTCATAACATTTTCAATCAGATACTCTTTACGCAAACGCACAGTATCATAGCCTTTTGCATCTTCGGGATGCGTGGCATAACGTTCTTCATAATTGGTACTCATAATGACTAATTTAATCTTCAATTCATAATCAGAAACCTCGAATTCAAATTTTTCTCTTCATTTGAAGCTGTAAAACTAATGAAAAAAATAAATATTTGCAATCGATTGCACAAAAAATAGTTTAAGGGGTATAAGTTCATATTATTTTCCCATTTTTGCATTCAGAATCAATTGTAAAAAAACCGTAAAAAAAGCTTAAACCGTAAAATATGAGAAATCACCCCGAAATTACGATTCACGATCTGGCGAATGAACTGAAAATATCTGCATCAACAGTATCAAGGGCATTGAGCGATAATATCAGAATCAGTGATAAAACCAGAGAAAAGGTAAGGCAAAAAGCTATTGATATGGGTTATCGTCCTAACGTACTTGCTGCCCATCTGCGAAGTAAGAAGACTAACACCCTCGGTGTTGTTGTACCCCGCATTGATCGTTATTTTTTCTCATCAGCAATCAGTGGAATAGAAGATTATGCCTGGTCGAAGGGCTTCAACGTTATCATTTCACAATCAAATGATCTTCTTTTAAAAGAGATTAATTGTGTTCAAACACTTTTTAATAACCGCGTTGACGGGATGATTATCTCAATTTCGATGCAGACTAACGAAGACAAACATTTAAAACTGTTTTCTGAAAAAAATATCCCCATTATTTTTTTCGACCGGTTTTGCCCTACTATCAATAGTGACAGAATTTTAGTGGATGATTTTGATTCCGGGTATAAAATTACACGTCATCTTATTGAAAGAGGCTGCAAACGGATTGCCCATATTGCGGGACCAGAATTACTAAATATATACAAAGATCGAAAAGATGGATACATCAAAGCACTGAATGAGAGTAGCATATCTCTTTCGGAAGGATACCTTGAAGTCACAGGGTTAACCAAAGAAGAAGGAAAACAAGCATTTGCCCGCTTAATGTTGCTACCCAATCCCCCTGATGGAGTGTTTTGCGGTAATGATACTACCGCATTAAGTGCATTGGAATATTGTCGGCAAAATAACCTAAAAGTTCCGGACGACGTTGCTTTGATCGGATTTAGTGATGAACCTTTCAGCGCAGTAGTTACACCCTCACTCTCAACAGTTAAACAACCCGGATACCTTATGGGATTTCAGAGTGCAAAAAAAATCATTCACCGTATAGAAAATCTCAATTCCATCATTCCTTTTGAACAAATCATTCTTCCAACTCAATTAATCATCAGAGAATCTTCACAATAATCTGGACTTTAAGCTTGCCTCTGAAATGTCATTAGTTCTTAAATCGGGATTCCTTAAACAACTAAAATGATTATCTTTGCAAATTATTACTGAAAAATGGACAACAATAAACTCAACTATAACTGGTATGCTGTTCGTGTAAAATCAAGATCCGAAAAAAAAGTTTACGCTGATTTTACAGAACAAAATATTGAAGCTTACTTGCCACTTCAACGAAAATTAAGACAATGGAGCGACAGGAAAAAATGGGTAGTGATGCCATTAATATCTGGTTACGTTTTTGTAAATATAAGCAGAAAAGAGTACGAAACCGTTTTAAAAACTTATAATGTAGTCTGTTACGTTCATTTCCAAGGAAAAGCTGCAATAATAAAGGATGATGATATAGCTCTTTTGAAAAGAATGTTGGGGCAGATTGAGCTACAACTTGAAATCACTGTTGAGAAACTGAAACCCGGTGAGATGGTTGAAATTATTGCCGGCCCACTGTGTGGAGTTATCGGAGAATTAATCCATTTTCAGGGAAAAAATAAAGTTGCCCTTAGAATGATCCCTTTAGGTTATACTATTCTTGTTGAAGCATCTGAGAATAATCTGAGACCCTTGGTAAACATATCTGATAAACCGGTCATTTGGTGATCAGAATCACGTTTAACTGTTCACGAAAACAAAAAAATGAAAAAAAACAATTTGTTTTAACTCTTTTTATACTTTTGTTTGAAAATATGGAAAATAAAGTATTTTTGTAGCCTTGGAAACTACTGAAAACCTGCGGGCAATTTTTTGTTCGTAACAGGCAAATCAGAACGTGAGCCATCGGAGGTTACAGAGTGTGACTGAAAGGGCGAAGCTGTATAAACAGGTAATATTTCAGATCGTTTTCAACATTAATTTCAAATCAATTCCAAGATAAAATATTCAGTATGCAGCACCTTCTTTACCTCTCAGCCAGTTTTTTGATTGCACTTTGCATTTCGCTCTACTCGGTACCTGTAGTTATAAGAGTGGCGAAAGCTTTGAGACTCATGGACAATCCAAACGAGCGTTCTTCAGCTGACAACCCAATTCCTACATTGGGAGGAATTGCTATTTTTCTTAGTTTTGTGTTTGCCTCAACTCTTGGGTTGAGCAGGCATGAATTGCCGGAATTGATTTATATTGTCGTTGCCATAATTCTGATGTTCTTTGTTGGTTTAAAGGATGACATCTTGACACTACCCGCCAAAAAGAAGCTGATGGCTCAATTACTTGCAGCAGCTATCATTGTTTTTCTTGCAAAAATCCGGTTTACAAACCTTCACGGTTTTTTGGGAGTTGGTGAGATCGGAATGTTATCAAGCATAGTTTTGACTTTTTTTGTGATAATAGTCATTATCAATGCGTTTAATCTAATGGATGGCATTGATGGGTTAGCGGCAGGCTTGAGTATGATGGCTGCAACTGTTTTTGGAATATGGTTTTTCATTACCGGGCATATTGAGTTTGCAATACTCTGCGTTTCTCTGGTTGGAGCAATAGCCGGATTTTTTTATTACAACGTGTATGGGAAAGAGAATAAAATATTTATGGGCGACACAGGATCTCTTGTATTGGGAACAGTTATGTCAATAATTGTAATCCATTTCAACGAACTAAATATAGATCAGACTACTCCCTACGCAATAGCATCTACCCCAGCTGTTTCTTTCGGAATTCTGATTTATCCATTGGCAGACACTATCAGGGTAATGACAATAAGAATATTCCAGTTTAAATCACCTTTCAATGCAGATAAAAACCATCTTCACCACCGATTGCTCGCATTAGGTTTCTCACATAAAAAAGCTACATATACAATTATTGCAACAAATATGCTTTTTTTAATCCCCGTTTTTGCCTTGCATCATATTGGTGTTGTCAAATTGATGGTATTCATGCTGATTTTTGGAGGTTTCCTTTTTATGATACCAGCCATTATTATTCATAAAAAAAAACTTATTGACAGAAATGATCCTAATCAGCAGCTTCTCATTCCCGGATCAGAATACAGAATATTGAAAAGCAACAGAAACGAATTTAAGGCATCAAAACTTTGGTTAGGTTTCAAAACAATGAGCCTCCAGGCGATTCTTCAGAAACTGAATCTTTGGTAATAATCGGGATGAAACATTTTTCGCAATATTACTAACTCCGTGATTAATACGCCATAATGCCAGACAAATTCTACGTTTCAATTTATAATATACATAAGCATTAAGTTATTTCTGTTTGACATACAGCAAAAACCAGTTTTGGTCAAAAAACTTTTTTTCAATACTATTGTTTATTAATACTATAATACTTAGTTTTGCATTGGCTGCATTAGTAAATGCCGCGATTACATTCTTACTTTTAAAAAACATTGTTCCGGAATTTTACTTTTACTGTTTTCGGAATTTTGGTTCTAACAGGTGGTTAATATTGTTCAAGTATTGATTTTCGAAATCTCAAAATTGTGAGAAGCTACATGCGCTATATTACAACTTTTTCAATGTTATGGTTCAATTGCACTCTTCTTTTGGCGCAAGATCAGGCCGGTGATATTATTCAACGGCTTGAGGCTGCTGGTTTTGAGAATATCCGTGTACATACTCAGGGGAGAACCCTGATATTAAGCTACGAGAACAATCTTTATCGTAACAAGGTAAACGCTCTGTCGGAAGTACTTGATAAACTTGCCAATAGTACTTATGACACACTAAAAATAGTAACCCTTGTCAATGATTTGCCAATTATCGTAACACAAATCAGCACTGATATTTGGAAACAACACAAATCAGAAGGAATTATCTCTTCCGAAACAGTCAGGCAATTAAAACTGACCTACAAAACTGATGAAACATGGAAAACTCTCCTCAATGAAATGCCTGTTAATTCACACGTCAACAAGGTGAATTTGGTTTTTTATCCACAGTTTTTCCTTATGAATATCAGGCTCGACCAGATTTACGAAATACAGCTTAATATTGCCCCGGCTCTTGAAGTTTCTCTTTGGCGAGGGATGAAATTTACAGGCCAGGTTATCTTACCTATTATCAGTGATTTCTGGTATGGCATGGAAGGCGAACGGGTACGTGCCGGTTTCTTTACTCTGGCACAGGAATTTCGTATTCCGGGTAATATTTTTGGTCGGGCTGTTGTTGGTAAGTTTAACGCCGGTCGGTACGGTGCCGACTTATCATTGACACATTATCTCTTTGGAGGAAATTGTTTTCTGAAAGCTAATGCCGGTTATACAGGCGAATATCTGTACTATGATAAAAACTGGTTGCGCAATGAGATAAAAACCCTGACTTGGTCTCTGAAAGGCGGTTACTTCTATAAACCTCAAAATGTGCAACTTGATGGTAGTATAGGTCGCTATATTAACGGCGATTACGGCGTTCGCGGCGACTGCACCCGCTATTGGGGTGAAACCGCTGTCGGATTCTTCGCTATGGTTGCAGATGGTAAACTCAATGGCGGTTTTCATTTTACAATACCCATCGGTACGAAGCGTCTTAAAAAAGATCGAAATTTCTTACTGCGTGCCTCCCGTTACTTTAACTGGGAATACAACGCAGGAACCGAGTTTTACTATGGACAATCTTATAAAACACAACCCAATGAAAACAGGGTCGAACATTTTTACAATCCCAATTTATTAATTAATAATCTATTAAAATGAAAAAATCCTTTTTTGTTTTTACTGTTCCTTTTTTAATTGCCGCTTTTTTGGCCGCCATCTATTTATTTACCGGGTGCCAGAAAAATGTCGGAGTTATCATCAATATCCTTAAGTATGATATTACCGGCTATGTTTATGAGTCTGGTTCCGTAGCTATTTCGGGTGCGGAAGTATTTGTTGACGGGAAATTAGTTACTACGACCGATGCAACGGGTAAATATGTTATTCCAAAAGTAGTAACCGGAACTTATTTAGTCGAAGCCTCGAAAACCGGTTATATTAAAAATAAGTTTAACGTTACCGTTTCCACATCTGGTGCGCTCACAAGTGCTCTTACCCTGAAAAAGGTTGCTCCACCCGTTACTGTTACTACTGCGGGAGGAACTGTTACAGGTACGAGCTCACCGGGAGTCCCCGCTGCCACACTGACTATCCCCGCAGGTGCATTAACGGCAACCGCACAAATTTCTGTAACCCCACTTTCTGGTAACGAAGCACCGGATATACCTCCTTCAAGCAGTGGTACAGTACTTGGTGTAACAGTAAGCTTAGACTCTTCTGATCCAAATATTACTTTCCCTAATGGAATTACTCTGACTTTTAACCTTCCGTTTCCTCATCAACCGGGTACGTTCTTAGAGGTAGTAACATTTAATGAAAAAACCAAATTATGGGAAACTTATAAAAATGCTCTCGTAAGCAGTGACGGGAAAACAGCCAGTTTAAAAATTTACCATTTTAGTACGTGGAATCTTATGGTCAAAGCTTCTTTTACGCAGACTGTTGTGACGACTAATGCCCCGGCTATAGTACCATACGCGAACCTAATATCTTGGACAATTACGCCGGCATATACGATCACTCCATCCGGTGTTGCATTGGATGCAGCATTATCGCAATGGTTAGGTAATATATTTGCGGAAGAGACTTGGCTTATATTTATCGGAACAAATCAAATAAGCTTTGATGATCAATCTAAAGATAGTAATCCTGCCGGATACGGAACCCTTGCACCTATTACTTGGAAACTTTTAAAGTATTCGTATCAGGTAAGGGGATCGCTGCAATTTAGTGCATATTACGGTGCAAGTATGGGTAATTATACTGCTGTTTGTCTGTATGAAATGCCATATTACGTTTGGCTATGGCGCGATTCTGAAACCTTGGCTTTTCCGGCTCAGACATGTCCTGCAAAGCTTCAATCTACAATTCCTAAGATTGTGTTAAGCTCGGGTCATCACGGAGGAGGTGGCAGCTAATTGAGTACATTCAGCTATTAATGAATTTAATGTAACAAGTAAAAACAAATTACAAAAAAATGAGAAACAAGATAATTTTAATAGTGTCTATACTTTGCTTTTCAGCATTGAATATGTTTGCACAAAAACAAGATTCAACAAGGGTTGGGTCAACACCAAAAAAGGGAATGGATCGCATCACCCTTAGCAGCATTTCCATCTCCGCAGGTTATTATAAACCTTCAATGAACTATTGGAACAACACTTTTTTACCTGTCGCGAATACATCAGAAAGATTCGGTGGGAGTTCCATTTTGGGCTGCAATGTTTCATTCGATTTTCCTCTCAATCTCGGTGTCCGTATAGGAGCATGGTATTGGGGTGATAAAGTAAATGGTGTGGCCGCAAGTTCTTTCAATAGCCTTAAAGTCAATTTTACCTCAATATTGGCGGGTGTATATTACACTTACGATAAGGGTTTTTACGGTTTAAAACCATATTTTGGCATTGATGGCAATTATTTAATGATTCAGGATAAATACGATACCAACGAATCGGTTGTTAACAAATCGGGGAACGACGTTGTTTTTACTCCTTTTATTGGCATCAATAAGGTAATTTACGATAAAATACTAATTGGAATAGAATATGGGTATTTTATGGGCAGTTACATTCAGGATGTTCAAACAACTTCAGGTACTTCGGGTGCTGATGTTGACATCAAGGGAAGTAAAATTCAATTTACAATTGGGTATAAATTTCGATAGATTTCATTGGCAGAGACGATGCATGCATCGTCTCTGCCATACGGAATGAAAATGAAAAGATACCTGTTTGTTTTTATTATATCAGTTTCACCCTTGATTCTGAAAAGCCAAACTCTTAATGGAATGAGCGGTTTGTTAAATATCCCGTCAGCCGACATGCAGGCTGATGGGACATTTATTATGGGTGCCAACTACCTCCCCGAAATAAACCAGCCAACTTTAGGATACAATACCGGAAACTACTATTTCAACCTCACTTTTTTACCTTTCCTCGAAGTAGCCTATAAACTGACTATTCTCAAAATGGAACAAACCGGCACCTATAATCAGGACCGGAGTTTCAGCGTACGATTACGATTACTTAAAGAAAAAGGGTGCTTACCCTCGGCAACCATTGGTGTACACGATATCTATTCAAGCAGCGGTAAAAATGTTCAGTACTTCAGTGCAACCTATATAGTGTTTACCAAACATTTTAATCTAAAACGTACTGTTATTGGGGTAACTTCAGGTTATGGCACTGATAAACTTGTTAAAAGTCAGTTTGTTGGCTTGTTTGGAGGTCTGTCTTTAGCTCATTCCGATTTTAAGCCTCTAACCCTTATGGCAGATTACGACTGCAAAGGGATAAACCTTGGTGGCAGCCTGCTGCTTTTTAATCACCTATACCTGCTTTCAATGTATCAACATCTAAAATACTTTACAGGTGGTATCGCTTATCGCATTTATTTATGAAAATATTTTCCCCCAAAATAGGATATTAAGTTATGATGTTAGCCAATTTACATCATCTGACAAAAATGGCATAACATAGTAATGACAAAGGAATAAAATTTATTCCGGATTATAAGCAAAAGTTGTTATCAAAACCGTAATAGAAATAAAGACAACCCAACAGTTGGTTTTGGTATATAGAATACACTCAAATCTTGTACCTTTACTAAAGGCGTTAAAAGAGCAAGGAATTATTTTCGGTATGAACTACTTATTCAAGTCAATAAAAAAAAGGAACGAGGAAGAGTTTTAGTTATTGCCATTAATAGTAATTGATATAAATCGAAATAATAATGAAGATTTTACTTACAGGCACAGCAGGATTCATCGGTTTTCATCTTGCCAAGGCACTTCTTGAAAGAGGTGACGAGATAATAGGAATTGACAATATCAATGACTATTACGATGTTGAATTGAAATATTCCAGGTTAGCAGAAACCGGAATACCAAGGGGTGAAATTGTTCCAAATCAATCGGTTCAAAGTTCAAAATATCCAAACTATAAATTTATCAAACTTGATTTAACCGATCGGTTTCATCTTGGACAGCTTTTTACAGATCAGAAATTTGATAAAGTGATAAACCTCGCGGCACAGGCTGGAGTGCGCTATTCACTCGAAAACCCACAGGCTTATATTGATGCCAATATCACAGGGTTTTTAAGTATTCTCGAATGTTGCAGATATAACAAAATCAAACATCTGGTTTATGCCAGTTCATCAAGTGTTTATGGCAATAACAGTAAAATGCCGTTAAGTACTTCCGACAGTGTTGATCATCCGATAAGCCTATATGCGGCAACAAAAAAAAGTAACGAACTCATGGCACACACTTATAGCCATTTGTTTGGAATACCAACAACCGGTCTCCGATTCTTCACTGTTTACGGTCCTTATGGACGACCCGATATGGCTTTATTTCTTTTCACAAAAGCTATTCTTGAAGGACAGCCTATTCAGGTTTTTAACAATGGGGAGATGAAACGCGATTTTACTTACGTTGACGATATTGTCAGCGGATTAGTAAGAGTTCTTGATCACCCTCCTGTTTCAGAACCAAATAATACCGGAGATCCATCTGTCAGCAAAACCGCCCCTTACAAAATTTATAACATCGGTAATTCCTCACCTGTTAGATTGTTGGATTTTATTGAAGCCATCGAAACCAAACTGGAAATAAAGGCAAATAAAGAGTTATTACCGATGCAACCCGGCGATGTCCCAATGACATGGGCCGATTGCTCCGATCTGCAGGAAAATCTCAACTACCGCCCCGATACACCTGTGATCGAAGGAGTCAGTAGGTTTATTAATTGGTACAGAACCTATTACAAAGTTTAGTAAATAAATCACTAAGGTTTTCTCCGCTCAAAGAAATAATATCATTACACACAGATTTACACCGGCAAGAACAAAAACCCGCCACAAATTTTCACAGGTAATACCATGAAAAAATATTCCAACATAGCCGGGCCGTGCAACGACAAGAAAGGCTTTCAGCAATTCTGTCGCGAAAACTACGATATTTAGATTCAAAAATATGATTATAAAGAAGCTGCACCTCATGCTATTCTTCAAGCCTTATTACAAAAGATCATCAATGCGGAGTCATTATTTTAGGGAATATGCTGCAGGTAGGGAACGAATGGACTTGTGTGTTGTTTATCAAAACAATAAATACCCTATCGAGTTTAAAATAATGTATTCAAAATCTGTAGTGCAGGAAATTTTGGTGCAGCTTGGCAATTATATGACCACCCTCAGTGAAAAACAGGCTGGTTAGCTATCTTTGACAGTGGCAATAAAAGAAACCGGGACAAGAAAACATTCTGGAAAACTGAAAAATCCGAAGGGAAAGTAATAAACACAGTTGGATGCTAATTAACAGTAAATCACTAACCTATTGCATTTAGAGGCATTTTTTGAACTTTCTTTCACTCTTTTTTTATGATTTTAGTGACAAAGTAGTTTTTCTACTCATTATTTTATATTTTTGTCGGATCAAAACACGGATCTCTCAGAGAAATCACACCTGTTCAGACCCTGCCAAAATTGGGACTGAAGATGCGAAGCAGTGCAGGGAAACAATAAACCTAATCCGTAAAACACTGATTATCAAACCTTTTCAATTCTAAAGTAATACCACAATTTGGTATATACTGCAATCTGTATGCTCGAAACACTTATCACATCCAAAACACGAATAAAACTCTTAACTAAGTTTTTTCTCAACCCACAAGCCAAAGCTTATCTGCGTGGATTGACAAAGAGCTTTGAAGAGTCGAGTAATGCCGTAAGGTTAGAGCTCAACCGTTTCGAAAAAGCTGGGCTACTTAGTTCAGGGATGGAAGGTAATCGCAAAGTTTTCACTGCAAATACTGCACATCCTCTATATCCCGATATCCATATCATTCTTCGCAAGCACATCGGCATAGAGCACATTATAGAGGAAGTAACAAAAAAACTCGGAAATGTTGAGCAGGTATGGCTCAGTGGTGAGTTCGCCAGAGGAAATGACAGCGATATTATCGTCCTACAATTGGTAGGTACCGATATTGATAAGAATTATCTCGAACAACTAAGAGTAAAAGCTGCGAATCTCGTAAGCAGGACAATTCAGTTAACACATTTCAACCCTGCCTCTTTTGCCGAGTGGAAAACGAAAATAAACCCCTCTGATATTTTTCTACTGTGGGAATCCAAAACAGTATATGTCGCTAAATCACAGACTATAAAAAATACTATTGAAAGTCCTTGATAATGGATAAATATAGATTGTTGATTACATAAGTACTATACATGGATAAAAAACTATATATATCATCAAAAGCATTTTGGGATGTTGATTACGATAATCTTATTAATCAAGCAGAGCAATTCCCTGATTTCATTATCAGAAAAGTTTTCGAATATGGAACTTTTGATGATGTAATAAATACAGTTAATTATTACGGTGGGAAAAAAGCAATTGAAAGTTTAACTACTGCCGGTTTTCTCAACGAAAAAACATTACATTTTGCATCAGCCTTTTTTATGATAGAAAAATCCAATTTCAAATGCTATACAAACAAACAACAACGCCATTTTTATTCAAAACGCTCCAAAATTTAATGGAGTGGAAAGAACTCAAACTTTTTCGTTTAGTAGGTGGAACTGGATTAAGTTTACAATTAGGCCACAGACAAAGTATTGATATTGACTTATTTACTGATGCCGATTTTGATTTTTACGATTTAGCTAAAGTTGTGAGAAAAAAAATGCCAAAAGCTGAAATTAGAATACTTTCTTTTGGTTTGACAATTTATATTCCAACACCTGAAGAGAAGAGTCTAAAAATTGATTTGATGAGTACAGAAAAATTTATTAGGAATTTTCTTATTATTGAAAACATCAGAATTGCTCATATCGAGGATATTGCAGCTATGAAATTAGAAGCGATTACATCTCGAAATACAAAAAAAGATTTTTTCGATATTTCTGAACTTTTAAAAAGATTTCGGTTTGAAGATTTATTGAATTTTTATACTGAAAAATATCCTTTTAACGATATAAAACAAGTTTTAGAAAATATAACATTTTTTTCTGAAGACTGTGAATTAGAGTTTGACCCAATTATTTTAAACAATTCAGATTGGTTAGCAGTAAAATTTTCACTAATTGACGCGTTTAATGATTATGTTAGTAGTAAATTGGATTAATTACTTGAATTTAGAACTAAAAATGCTCTGCAACTCTATATTTGCCTAAAAACAACAAGCGATGAAAAAATATTTCAACATTGCAGGGCCGTGCAACGACAAAAGCCACTATATGGTCCCGGTCTTAAAAAGGGTTAAAGAAATTGAAAGTCTTGTTGAATATGGCCAATATTTTGTGATACATGCACCTCGGCAAACCGGTAAAACCACCTTGATCAAGGAATTGGTAAATTTTTATAATGCTGAAGGCAATTACTATGCATTGTATTGTTCGCTCGAATCGGTCCAGATCTTTACTGAACCCAAAGAAGGGATGCCGGAAATTTTAAATAATTTGAAATTCTCGATTAGTAATTCAAATCTACCGCTGAAAGATATTTTCGCTGAAAACGTTGAACCAAAAGAAATCTCTACATTAATAAAAAGTTCATTAGCAAGCTATTGTTCTAAGCTTGACAAACCATTGATTATTTTTTTCGATGAAATAGATGGCTTACAAAACGGTACTTTGATTACTTTTTTACGCCAGTTACGCGATGGGTACATAACAAGACCGGAAATTACTTTTGTTCACAGTATCGCACTTGTAGGTATGCGCAACATTAGGGACTATAAATCAAAAATACGCGATAA
>CAILKW010000492.1 GCA_903834845.1 uncultured Bacteroidia bacterium
CCCTTCATCAATATTATTAACCAATAAAATGGAGGTTCCAAATAAAATACGCAGCAAATAATCGTGTTCTTGGTTGTTTTGTATTTCGATGATGATCAACTCGCCTTTACTATTCTGTACCAGCATGTCAACACGGTTGAATTTCTGATAGTTATCTTCCTTATTGCTTTCGCCTTCGAGGATGCTTTCGATTTTTATGTCGTCACCGATTAGTTCAGATAGAAAACCTTCAAGAATACCAAAATTGGCCTTGTTTCTCAGAAGTCGTTTTACTGCCCAATCAAATCGTATAAGGTTTTTCATTTTCGATTATTGTTTTATCTTTTCGATTTCATCTTTGGAAAGTCCTGTCAAATCGGCAACTTCTTCAACATTCATCCCTTTTTGCAGGCATTTTTTTGCAATTTCCTGAGCCTTATTAATTTCTCCAACTCTGTAGTTCGACACAATCAGACTTCTTTCGTAGCGTTGTTGTTCAATATAATTTTCGTATTCTTTTCGTTCTTCTTCGCTGAGTTTCATAATATCTAATTGCCTTTTGGCCTCTTTCAGTCCTTTGGCTTTAAACTCGTCTTTTATTTCATCTTTCTTAAGAAAATAGATCCACTCATCCAGAGTGTCTTTGGCAACATCATTAAACTGGTTGACCTTTATTACATAATATTCGGGAAATATTTTTGAAATATTATTAGTATGGTACAAACTTTCCTGATCTTTCGATAGTTTCAAAATGTCATGGTTATGAATACCCTCAAATTGGGTTGTACCATGATAAACATAGTCATCGCCATGTCCCAGATCGAAATAGACAATATTCACCGAGATGATTTTTTTAATCTGTGCATAGTCCATCCCTTCATCAATATTATTAACCAATAAAATGGAGGTTCCAAATAAAACACGCAACAAATAGTCGTGTTCCTGATTGTTTTGAATTTCGATGATAATCAACTCGCCTTTACTATTCTGTACCAGCATGTCAACACGGTTGAATTTCTGGTATTTATCTTCCTTATTGCTTTCGCCTTCGAGGATGCTTTCGATTTTTATGTCGTCACCGATTAATTCCGATAGAAAACCTTCAAGAATACCAAAATTGGATTTGTTCCTAAGCAGTCGTTTTACTGCCCAATCGAATCGTATAAGGTTTTTCATGTCATTTTGGATTTTGATAATTATTGTGAAATAACTTCTTTTGTTTCAACAGGAGCAGGAGTTTCTGTTTCGGTCTTTTTCTTTCCAAACGAATCAATATTAAACAACAGGGTAAATCTAATGGTATTTGCGAGAGGGCTATTCCGCTGAACAGGTATTACATACGAAAAATCAATTGCCGCAATATTCATTTTTACCCCAACTCCGGCAGTAAAGTATTTACGATTACCCTTATTTTCAGATTCATTAAAATAGCCTGCTCGTACGGCAAATTGCTTATTGTACCAATACTCTGCTCCCAGAGATACAGTAACCTCCTGAATTTCTTCTTTAAGACCATTTGGAGCGTCTGTAAAAGAACTAAAGAGAGAGCTGATTACAGATTTGTTATTTGTATTGGTATATACTGCCGATGGAGTAGAAACAAGCAGCTTATTAAAATCCAACGATAAGGAAAGTACATTAAATTCATCAAAAGCGTTAGTAAATGTTCCTCCCAGCCTCATATTTGCAGGTAAAAATTCTTTGTTAGATCCCTGATCATAAGAAATTCTTGAACCTATATTTGAAAAATTGACACCGGCGGCTATTGATTTTGTGGTTGATTCACCACCTAACGGACTTGTATAGTAAAAAGAGACATCCGTGGCAAATGCATTACCGGCAGTGTATGCCTCAGATCCTGCCCCTGAACCTGACATTCCACCCGAAAGATCAGAGCGAATGTACCGCAATGCCACTCCTCCCGACAACTTGTCCGACAACTTTCTGGAATAACTGACATCAAAAGCAAATTCGCTTGGACTAACCGTTCCCTGAGTCATTTGATCTAAACCTGTCAGAGTAATATCACCCATCGAAAAATAGCGTAGAGACGTTCCGATTACCTGATTATTATCTAAACGATAATACCCAGACAGATAGGCAAGATTGATATCGTTAACCAATGCCCTCAACCAAGGTGTGTATGAAAGTGACAATCCGAATTTCCCTTCGGTAAAAGCAAATTTCGAGGGATTGACATATTGAGAATTCGCATCAGGCATAGTTGCTGCTCCCACATCACCCATACCACCATGCCGGGAATCGGGTGTGATAGTAAGAAAAGGTACAGCGGTAGAAATAGGATTATACCGCACCTCTTGTCCCATAGGTGCCTGACCAACAGAGCTTAAGCATAGAGAAAACGAAAAAACAAACAGAAAAACACTGAACTTAATAAACTGGTTCATAAGAAAAAGAATTAAATTAATACTTAAATTATCATTGAAAAAAGTTGCAATTAAAAATCTATTATTTTCATACTCTATTTAATGAATTGGCTTGAGACGTTGTAAATATATTTTACGTTGTAAATGTTTTGAGTGTCAAATAATAGTCGGCTAATATAGTGCTGCAAGTGGTAAAGCCCCACAAAAAAGTAGTCCCAAAAACGGAAATTCCGTTTTTGGGACTACTTTTTAAATCATTGATATTTTGTTGAATAAAGTATAAATAATCCTATAATGGACCATTTCAGGTTTCTGGGTTAGGCTGGGGGCTTATTTTGGGCTGTTTTCTGGTAGGCCACAGGACTCATCCCCATCATTTTGCTGAAGACCCTGTAAAAGGTGGATTTTGAAGTGAACCCCGATTTTTCGGCGATATGGATAAAGCTCAGGTGGTCATTGGCACTGTTAGACAGCAGGTGGCAGGCATATTTAACGCGCAGTTGGTTGACAAAATCGCTGAAATTGACCCCATATTCCTGATTGATCAGGATAGAGGTATATTTAACATTGGTAAGGAGCATTCCCGCGAGGTCGTTCACCGAAAATTCGGGATTTAGAAAAGGTTGAGTTTTTTCCATAATTGCCTCTAATTCATGCTTTAAGGCCATCTTCCTTTCATTAGCAAGGCGGATTTCTGCCGACTGCCTCCATTCTTTTCCACCTCTTTTGACATACCTGGCGATCTCTTCGGAGAACTTTTTGATCGTCAGGTCACGCCTCTTCAACATCCGGTAGGCCAAAACAATAAGCAGTAAAAGGGAAAAAGTGATTCCTGCTATCATGACGTTTTTACGCTTCAAGGCTGCCTGGCTGATTTTCTTATCATTTTCTTTCTTCAAAAGTGTATAATAGCCAAAAATGTTGGCCAGAAAAATCGCCTTTTCATTGACCTCCTTACTGGTTTTCAATTCATGCAATTGACTATTAATCTCATCGGCGATATTCTGGTATTTTATACTTAATGCCTTTTTATTCTGTTTATTAAAATAATTAGACAAGGAATCGGAAGAAATTTTCATTAAGTGAAAATTTCTTTTTTCTGAGACCATGTAAATCACCGAATCTGCATACACCTCATCAGAACCTTTTACGATATTCCCGCTATTGTTCAGCAGATCAAGCAGGTACATACGCGCCCTGGCATTCACCAAGTTCCCACGCCGTATCATGTGCATGGCTTCTTCAAAATGGACACGGCTGCTGTCGTACACCCCAAGCTTGTGATAGTAACGGTAAAACAACTCGTGCGTCTTGATCACCGTTCCATTCAGACTGCCGGAAAGGACTTTATTGGTTAATAGCTCATCCTTGGTATTTTCGGCAAATTTCTTTTCAATTTGTAACGATTTTTTCAGCATTGGGAGTACATCGTTTAGCCTGCCAAGCTCCAATAAATACTCCGCCTTGTTATTGTAGTTGAAAGCCAACGTATAATGCCATCTGGTAAGAATATAGTCATCAGACTTTTGGAAATAAAGAAAGGCCGAATCGGGTTTGTGTTCCTCCTGATAAGTGAAGGCGATATTAAGCATACTCAATTGCCTTGGGTGGTAGTCCATGGTGTCGGAAACCATGCTAAAGGCAAGTCGGTATAGGGTCCTCGCCTGTTCGTAATACTCCAGTGAATAAAATACATTGCCCATATCTATTAGAAGAAAGGGTGTATTGAAATAGCTCTCGCTCCTGTGGTCGATAAAAATCTTCATCGCTTCAGTCTGACAGTATAATGCCTTAACAAAATCAGGTTTGTGGTAAAGGTACAATTCAACCATTCCCATGTAATTGTACAGTTTTGTTTCTGAAAGACCCAATGAATCACAGAGATAGTTGATCCTGAAACCCAATTGTTCAGCCGAATCGGGATTGGAGACAATGATTTTCCACATCTTATCTGAAATATCTTCGATGAATTGGGGTGTTTTTTCCCCGCTAATGTCAGTTGTACACGATACAGTCAAAAGGCAGGAAGCGATTAGTAAGAGTAAAACACATCCAGTCAGAGGCCATTTATTGACGATATTATTACCGACAGGGTAATTTACTTCTAGTACACTTTTCATAACGAAGTAAGGCTTTTGCACTTTAATTTCTTCAGTAAAATTGATTTATAATCAAGTTCAAAATTAATTAATTAAAAGTTAAATGTATCTTTTTTCTAATAAATAACCATTCGCTGAGAAAATAGTCTGTTTAGTTGGGTTGGTTGGGGGCCTTTCCTGTGGATGCCGATTTGCCATAAATTTATACAAATATAAAAGAACCTAAGAAAAGAGTTTCTGCTCTCTCTTAGGTTCTTTTTTCTGCAACATTTACTAATCAGAAGGATAGTAAATATTTCATTTTTATTCAATTTCCCTTTTACCGGCCGGCGACTATTTTCTAACCAGAATCTTGCGAACCTCCATGTAAGTACTGTTAAAGATTTCAACTTAATAAACACCTGTTGAAACCGATCACATTTCAATTAATTTTTTGTAATAA
>CAILKW010000493.1 GCA_903834845.1 uncultured Bacteroidia bacterium
ACTTACGCGCGACACAAAACTTTTTAACGGTCTGCAAAAGAAAGGTTTTAAGGACATCATTTTGTTCGACCAGTTTTTAAAATCCTTAATTCAATAAATTTAAATGAACAATAAAAAATTGTCAAAAGGTTGAAAGCTGGAAAAAAATTGGAAAACATTCCAGAATTAAATCCTTAACGTACAATAGAATTAAATTTAAGGAAATAGAGTAAGCATTCAGCATAGTACACATTGCTTACTGTTTTATCGCCTTTTACCTTTGTTGAAAAAATTCACAAATCAGAGAGCTAATAACATCTAACAAAGCCGGTGCAGAAATGGAGCATCAGCATAATTACCTGTAAGAAAATTCGATCTCAAACATTGTGGCTTACTAACCAAAGAAATCGTAAACAAAAATAAATTTGTAGTTTGCCACCTATTCTCAAAAATCAAAAAAACCTTTCCAGATACTTTTCATTTATTGTTGAGACGACAAAAACCAACAATTTTTCTTCCGCAAGTTATTTTGCCACGATTCGCGTTTTCTTCATAAAAAAATCCGGGATTTCAGTTTATTATTCTTTTCTTTGTTCTATTAGAGTAAATTTTGAAACAACATTAAAAATTGGCAACAAGATGGAAAGTTTACTGAAAAGAGTAGGGTTATCTGATTTTTCGCGAGAAATATACAAGGGTAAAACTGCATATTTTGAAAATCTTACGCTAACGAAAATTTGCTACATATAACAAAGATTGGTATTTTTGAAATAAAATTGAAAGTTATGGCTAAAAACACATCGATTTTACTGGGAGATTATTTTGATAATTTTATAAATCAACAAGTTAAAACAGGAAAATTCTCCTCTGCAAGTGAGGTTGTAAGGGCTGCTTTAAGAATGTTTGAACATGAAGAAACTAAAAAAACAGAACTGATTAACGAACTTAAAAAAGGTGAAAATTCTGGTTTTGTAAACGATTTTAATCGGGAATCCTTTTTAACTGGTCTTCAACAAAAACATTCCGTTAAGTAATGAAGTATAAAATCAGTAAGGAAACTTTAAATGACCTTGAAAAGATATGGCTTTACACTTTTGAAACTTGGTCACTTAACCAAGCTAACCGATATTTTAACTTACTAATGGACGAGATTGAATACTTAATTGTAAACCCAAAATCTGGAAAAGATCACAGTCACGTCAGAAAGGGATATTTCAGCTCGAAAGTAAAATCACATTTAATCTTTTACAAAATAAACTCGAAAGATAACGAATTGGAAATTATCAGAATTTTACATCAACAAATGGATATTGAATCTCGACTAAATGACTGAAATTTTAGTTTTTGGCTGACTCTCTATAGTTCACTTTTTAATAGCCTTCAGCCATTGTTGAAAATATTCAAAGAAGAGAGAGAATAACATCCACTGACTTAGGTGCGATTATGGAGAATCAGCATAATTGCCTGCCAGAAAACTCGATCTCAAACATTGTGGCGTACTAACCAAATAAACCGGAGACAAAAATAAACTTGTAGTTTGCTACCCATTCTTCAAAATGGAAAACCCTACCACCGGTACTTTTCATTTATTGTTGCCAACGCATTAACCTAAAAAGTTTACTGCAAAAATATTTTTCACAATCCGCCTTTTTGCCGTAAAATATTTGTATTTCAGTTTATTATTCTTTACCTTGCTTTTGTAGGAATAAATTTTGAAACAGCATTAAAAATTGGCAACAGGATGGAATGTTTACAGATAATAGTAGGGCTCTCTGATGGTTCGGGAGAAATAAACAACGGCAAAACTGCATATATACTCCGAATTTGGCGTGGGGTGTGCACTTTTATCGTATAAATATACTAGTTATAATCAATTGTAACGCGGAACTTGTGAAATTTCAATATTAATGACAGAATTGTACAAAACTTTGATATGCAAAAACTTATATCCGATAATATAGAAAGCATCAAATCATTATGCTTGACACATAATGTACAATCGTTATTTGTTTTTGGCTTGGCCTGCACAGACAATGATAACGACAAGATTGATATTGATTTACTAATCTCCTTTAAGCCTATGGACTTCGGAGATTATGCGGACACATATTTTGATTTAGCTGATAAATTTGAGAATCTATTTCAACGCTCTGTTGACTTAGTTACGAACAAATCTTTGTCGAATCCATATTTTATTAATTCAGTTAACCAAACAAAGACCTTGCTATATGGATAATGAGATTAAAAATATATCTATTTGATATCCAAAAATCTATAGATTCCATTCAAAAATATCTCGGAATCAAATGTGATTAAAAAGTTTACATGGCAAATAAGATGCTGAGAAGAACGGTGGAACGAGAATTTGAAATTATTGGAGTAGCAATGAGTCGAATTAAAAAACTAATTAAAAGCATCGTAACCGATTTAAACTTTTACTACATTTGTTTAAAATAATATTGAACCATGGAAACATTGATTATTCATCTTGAAAATAACGCGAGTAAAACAAAAGTTAAAGAGGTTTTGAAAATGGTTAAAGGTGTCGCGGACGTATCCGAAAAGATCACAAAAACGGATATTGAAAACCTTGCTGATGATATACTTATCAGGGAAATGAAAAAAGCTGATAAAAGCGCGTTGTTTTCCTACGAAGACGGAAAAAAGGAATTTGAACGGATTAAAAAGAATTTGCGCAAATGAACGAAAAATATAGAAAACCTTTTGTAAACTTAATTTGATGATAATTAATGTATTAGGATTTTAAAACTCAGAGGGGTTGTATGTTTATATAAACAGATTTGAAATAAGAAACGTTCAACACCGGCGGAGTCGAATCCTCAACATTGATTTCATTTTCTATAAACTTATTACCTCGCTGACTTCTTTTGAAATCTAATGCGATTAACTTTTTAAGGTTATATATTAAAACTTTTGAGACTGTTAATAGGTCTGGAAACATTCGGTACATAAGGCGAGGGAGAAACATACATATAGTTAGAGTTTTATTGCCTTGATCTTGTTAGTTCAATCAATCCTCTAAAATCGGAATATTGGTTTACTGAGTATTTATTCCATACCTTATTCCGTCTTTCATTCCGTCTTGAAAAACAAAAAACCCCTTAACTATCAATTAGTTAAGAGGCTTTAAAGTACCCGGGGCGGGACTTGAACCCGCACGACCGTAATGGCCATTGGATTTTAAGTCCAACGTGTCTACCATTCCACCACCTGGGCATTACTATGAGCGGGAAACGAGACTCGGACTCGCGACC